>DATLKS010000591.1:0-6026 GCA_035538255.1 Terriglobales bacterium | reverse complement strand
CGGATCGCTCAAAGTACAAGGTCACGACGAGCTGCTGGTATACCGCGCACGCTGTTGTAATCCGATTCGCGGTGAAGAGATCGTCGGCTATGTGACTCGGGGGAAGGGCGTCGCCGTGCATGCCAAGTCTTGTCCAAATGTTACGAACCTGATGTACGAGCCTGACCGGCGTATCAATGTCACCTGGGGTCGTCCCGGCGCCTCGCGCTCTGGTCCGACGAAGGCTACTTATCCGGTGAAGCTTACTGTCATGTGCGACGACCGCGCCGGCATGCTCAAACAGGTCACCGCCATCATCAGCGACGACAATACAAATATCCGCAACATGGATGTCCGCACCGGCGATAGCCGCGCCTCAATCGACATCACGATTGATATTGAGGACGTAAAGCATCTGGAGCGTATCGTTTCGGGAATCCGAAAGATCCCTGGAATTATCGACGTCCAGAGACAACAGAAGATCTAGAAAACAAGCCGCTAGCTGCTCGCGCTAGCCAGCAAAGAAGCAAAACCGCAGTCCGTGAGTTTTGCCGGTTTTGAACCGAGAGTCTCCGGTTTTGCCACCAGCCAGCGGCTAGTAGCCAGCAGCTAATAAGGCAACTCACAACCAGCTACTCTCAATCTAATCAACAACTTCCGCAGTAACCAATGTGCGGACGCGCTCCTTCGCACTTTCGTCATCTACCCACCTTCGCGCCGCCGGTGGCATTGTTAACGCGCCCTTCTCCCCGAAACATGCAGTTACCAAGGTAACCGGAGGATTGTGTCTATGTTCAGCAAACGATGGTTATTGCTCGCGGCGGTGGCCGGCGTAGTTTCATTCTGCGTCGGATACGCGCACGGCGCGCAGCCACGTATGATCGGCCCTGACGGGGGAGATGTTCGCTCGCTGGCGTATGACCCACAGAATCCTGACCGCATTTTGCTCGGCACGAGTTCAGGACAGATTTTCGAATCACGCGACCGCGGAGCATCATGGACGCGCTTCGCTCATCTTGGCAGCGGTCCCGACTACGTTCTCGACCACATCATTTTCGATCCGGCAGACTCACGCAAGCTGTACGTTGCCGCGTGGAGCATTGAGCATGAGAATGGCGAATTGTTCCGCTCGCATAATGGCGGCAAGTCTTTCGAATCCCTAAGCGGCATGCGCGGCAAGTCGATCCGCTCTTTTGCGATGGCTCCTTCGAATTCCAGAATTTTGGTTGCGGGCGCCCTTGATGGCGTGTTCCGCTCCGAGGATGCCGGCGACCACTGGACGCGTATCTCGCCCGAAGGCCATAAAGACATTAAGAACATTGAGTCGCTGGCAATCGATCCGAAGAATCCTGACGTGATCTATGCCGGAACATGGCATCTCGCGTGGAAGACGGAAGACGGCGGCAACGACTGGCACCAGATAAAGAGCGGCGTCATCGACGACTCTGACGTGTTCTCGATCATCGTCGATCCGCAGCAGCCCTCAACCGTCTACTTGAGCGCGTGCTCGGGAATTTACAAGAGCACGAATGCAGCGGAACTGTTCCACAAAGCGCAGGGGATTCCGTTCTCAGCGCGCCGTACCCGAGTTCTGAAACAGGACCCGAACCATGAGAACGTCGTATTCGCCGGAACCACCGAAGGGTTATGGAAGACGGACGATGGCGGGACCTCGTGGCATCGCGTCACAGCGCCGAACATCATCGTCAACGACGTAATGATCGATCCGCGTGATTCGAATCGCGTTCTGCTCGCCACCGATCGTAGCGGCGTCCTGCTCAGCACCAACAATGCGGCATCGTTCAGCGCTTCGAACGATGGCTTTGCTCATCGTCAGGTACGCGCTCTGCTTGCCGACAACAAGAATCCGAACGTCCTGTACGCCGGCATGGTCAATGATAAAGAGTTCGGCGGCGTCTTCGTTTCGCACGATGCCGGACAACGATGGTCGCAGCTCAGCAGCGGGCTTAATGGACGCGACGTGTTCACGCTCGCTCAGGACGAGAAAGGCAACCTGTACGCCGGAACCAATGCCGGTCTCTTCCGCCTGGCGCAGAATTCGCGGATGTGGACGCGCATGAACGTCCCCGGGATGATGCCCAATATTCCTGATCTAGCGATCCAGGGCAACATCATGTACGTTCCAACTTCCTCTGGCGCGCTGCTGCTTTCGCGCGACATGGGGAAGACCTGGAACCTGCAGCACGCAGCCAAAAAGGAACCTTTCCTGAAGGTCCGTGCTAATAACGGAATAGTTGTGGCTTCTACTTACACTTCGCTGCTGGTATCTTCAGACAACGGCAAGCACTTCAACGTGGAGCAGAGTCTTCCCGTAACGCTGATCACCGGTCTCGCGATCGATGACAGCCAGAACCTATGGATTTCATCGGCACAGGGTCTATTCCGTCAGCAGAAGGGCGGAAGCTGGCAGCCGATCTCGACTGATCTGCCCAAGGCGAAGATTACGTCACTCGATTTCGATGAGCGCAGCCATCAGTTGCTCGCGATTGTCGATGGCTCAAGTGAAGTCTTTGGCAGCGGCGATGGCAACAAATGGCGCCGCGTGGAGGACGCCGGCCTGGCATTACATCGGGCGATTCCGGTGCGCGATCACATCATGGCGCTCAGCCAATATGAAGGCATCGTGAGCTTCGAAGGCAACAACCGCCTAAGCGCCCGCATGGAGCAGCCCAGGGGCAACGAATAGATTCGATCTTCACCCCTGACCGGAGAGGGCGGGACCACATCGTGGGTTCCGCCCAATTTTTTTCGTGACTCGCTACTGGCCACTGATCGTGAGTTATCCGACTTCTACCAGCCCGTATCTTCTCTGCCAATGTGCCTTTAAATGCGACATCACAGTATTGAGTTCGAGTTTGGAGATGTGAGTGGGTTCACCTGCAACTATGCGCTGCGCTTCAGCGCGAGCCAGTTCAAGCAGCTTGCGATCGCGAATCAGGTTGGCCACGCGGAAGCTCGGAGCGCCGGCCTGCCTTGTGCCGAAGAATTCTCCCGGCCCACGCAATTCCAGATCGAGTTCGGCGATGGCGAAGCCGTCCTGCGTCTTCACCATGGCATCGAGGCGGCGCTCACCCTCTAGAGAAACCTTGCCTCCGGTCATCAGCACGCAGTAAGACCTGTGATTGCCGCGCCCGATGCGGCCACGCAGTTGATGCAGTTGCGAAAGTCCAAAGCGTTCCGCATGTTCAATGACCATCACGGAAGCGTTGGGCACATCGACGCCAACTTCGATCACCGTGGTCGCTACGAGGACATCAATGTCTCCACGTTGAAAGCGCGCCATTACAACGTCCTTCTCATCGGCAGATAGCCGCCCGTGCAGGAGTCCGACGCGCAGATCCGGAAAGATTTTCTTGCGCAGCTCGTCGTACATGGTGGTTGCGGATTTCAGGTTGAGAGTTCTTTCCGATTTGGATTTCTTGGCGGGAGGCTCGATTCCACGGAGAGAGGCCTGCTTGGGCCGTTGGACCGAAACGACCTTTGCCGATGTGCGGCCGAAAACCCGGCCGGGGGCGGCCGGTTCTCCTGTTTTTCCTCGTTCTCCTCTCGATTGTTCGGCCTCCTGCACGTCTGCTGGGATCTGATCGCCTTCCTCACCTGCGCTCTCAATCACGGGGTAGACGACATAAGCCTGACGGCCCTGTGCGATCTGTTTTCGGACAAAGTCCCACACCTCGGGCGCGCGCTCGCCGGGTACCCTCCGAGTGGTGATTGGAGTGCGCCCAGGGGGAAGCTCATCAAGAATACTGACATCGAGATCGCCGTAAAGGGTAAGGGCCAGAGTACGCGGAATCGGCGTGGCGGTCATTACGAGAACATCGGGCTCGTAGGGAGACTGGGGCGATGGGGCAATCAAGTGTCCGCGTGAATCCGAAGATTCTGAATTTATCTGCGTGGGACTTTGATTTTGGCTCTTCCGATCAAATACCCGGCCTTGGGCAGCCGGATCCATGTTGTCACTCGGCTTGCGCATCAGGCGCCAGCGTTGCATTACTCCAAAGCGGTGCTGTTCATCGACGACAATCAGTCCCAATTTGGCAAATTCAACCTTCTCCTCTATCAATGCGTGTGTGCCGATCACGAGGTGCGCGTTGCCCTGGGCGATGTGGCGGCGCGTCGAGCGCTTGCGATCTTCTTCGAGCGAGCCGGTAAGAAGTCCCACGCGATAGCCGTGCGCTTCGAGGAGTTTGCGCGCCGAGAAATAGTGTTGCGTCGCAAGGATTTCGGTGGGAACCATCAGTGCTGCCTGGTACCCGTTCTCGATTGCAATCATGGCGGCTTCTAACGCGACCAAAGTCTTTCCAGAGCCCACGTCGCCCTGCAAGAGCCGTCGCATTGGGATGGGGGTATGCATGTCCTCGGCGATTTCGGCCAGCACCTTCTTTTGCGCGCCCGTGGGGCGGAACGGAAGAAATCGCTTGATCGCTTCGCGCACACGATCATTCAGCTCAAAGCTGATTCCAGTGCGCTGGCGGAAGTTGCGGCGCTTGAGTTCCAAGCCAACTTCCAGAAAAAAGAGTTCTTCGAAAATCAGCCGCCGGTGTGCCGGCGTGCTGCGTTGTTCGAGATCCGCAACGCTCTCGCCCACCAGGGGGAAGTGTGCCTGCTCGAAAGCTTCGCGGCGTCCGATTAGCTGCGTCTCCCTGCGAACACCGGTCGGTATGCCATCAGGAATCTCTGGCGAGAGATCCTTCATGAGCCGGTGCATGGTGTTGCGGAACCAGCGCGAATTCAGTTTTCCGATAGCTTCATACACCGGCACGATGCGTCCGATCTCCACGGAGCTCTCGAGTCGTTCAGTAAGGAGATCCTCCGGATCATCGTCGTTTACTCCAAGCACCTCTACCTGAGGCTGCATGAGCTGCAGGCGGGCTTTCGCATATTTGCCCCAGCCCTCTTCGACCTTGCCGAAGAGCGCTAGCATCTGGCCGGGCTTGAAGCGGTCTTTGAGGTACGCCCCGTGAAACCAGGTGCAGACGATCGACTTCATTCCCTGCCCTACGACCAGTTCGAAAATGGGCATGCCGTTCTTGGTCCGATAGAGGTGGGAAGCGCGAACCTCCGCGATAATGCTGGCCGTTTGTCCTGGCTGCAGTTCAGCGATCGACTTCGGATTGGCTCGGTTTTCGTAGCGGAAAGGCAGGTAATAGAGCAGGTCCTCAACTGTGGTCATGCCCTTCTCGTTGAGGATTGCCGACACACGCGGGCCGATGCCCTTCACGTACTGGATCGGCGTGTGTAGTTCGAGCATGCGCGGGAAAGAACAATTTAACCACGACGACGTAACAGAACCACTTGCGGTAGCGTGTGCGGCAGCCGCATGGGGTTGCGGCTGCGCGACTTACGAGGTTTTGGTTATCCAGCATGTGAGAGCCGCAGCGTTGGTTCCGTCCAATACCCGCCGCCCGCTACCGTGCCTCGTGTGAAGACTATCTGATATGCGGGTTCGGTGGAGTTCCGCTGTGGCGATTGTTTGAGGCACTCACCACGCGCACATCGAATTGAAACGGAATGTTCTTTGGCGGAAAGCAGGCATTGTCGTTACACGCTTGGTACCGGAGTTGGCCGTGAACAGTGAAATTGCCTGTGCCGGCGGTATGGGTTGCCATGAGCTTGGCCTTTATCGTGAATGCATCGGAGTACACGTTCAGTTTCTCGCTTGGATCAAAGGGAAACGAGATGTCCTTGCCGGGAGGAAAGATAATCGCTCCAGCAGAGAGATGGCTGGGCGGCTCGAGCTTCAGCGTCGTGGGAATGAGCAGTTCCGAGTTCGGCTTATTCGAGTTGACGTGGAATCCATCTTTCACGCGGAAGCTGAGATCGATCTCTGCAGGTTTGCCGGGTGAGACTGTGGCTGGCGAAGCTCCTTCGAACGTGACATAGACGTGGGCAGGTCGGGGCTCGTCGGCAGCGAACGCGAGAGTTCCCACGATACCGAAGAGCGTGAGCAGAGTGATGCCGAAGTGGCACTCGCAAGCCGATCGAACTCGCAACGACCTTCGAGAGTGGTGCATGGCTGAATGCTG
>DATLKS010000590.1:0-2056 GCA_035538255.1 Terriglobales bacterium | reverse complement strand
ACATACTCTGCATGGGGGAGCCTCCTTGGTTGTCTCTGAATCAGCGGGACGTTGAGTTCAGCTTTTGTACTCCAAGCGCTCCTCCATGACTTATGCATTCAAACAACCCGCTAAAAGACATGTCGGGTTCTCAAGAATTCCCCATCATCAGTTGGCTATTCCAGGTCTTTCACGAACCAAATGAAGATCCTGATAGTCGTATGCGTGGGCCGTGCGTGGTGACGCGCGCCGCATGCTGGCTCCGCTTATCCAGCCTCTCCGGTCTGCAGTGAAGTCGATTAGCGGGTCCGCATCCAGGGTCCGATCGTCCCAGCGAACTAGAAATCTGTCCTTGCGCCACGGCGAGAGCGAACCAACTAATCTTGGTGACTTGGTGAAGCGTACCCGTAGTTCATCACCTTCGCGCCAGACCACGATGTCTCCGTACCAGCGATCTCGATACGTGCCCGCATAGCTCGCCAGAGCGTGTGAAGGCATGGCGCCAGAAAGGCGTTCGGCTGTCTGCTTTGCGCTTTCTTCTGCCTCCCGGGCCGCGTCTAGTCTCGCCGACGCCGCGTAGGCTTCTATCCAGTTGGTCTCCGGCGCACCCATGTAACTATCCAGAATGTGGAATGTAATTGCGTTAAGAACCTCTTCGGATTGTTGGTTCGTGAGAACCACTATGCCCAGATGCAGAGAAGGGACTAACGTGACAAGGGACACTGTGCCTGGAAATCCGCCGCCGTGCCACACGATGCGTTGACCGCGGTAGTCAGAGAGATACCAACCTTCCGCATACCCCAGAAAGTTAGGTTGTGCCGCCTGCAACTGTGGAACGCTCGCTGGTTCGATGTCGATCGGAGTAATCATAGACCACATGCGCTGCTGGCTCGCTGCGCTAAACAAGCGATGCGTACCGCCGTTCCTATCCTCAGGCAGTCCTCCGGATGCAAGCTGCACCTCAACCCATTTCGCCATATCCTCAACGCTGGAATAAATGCCAGCTGCGCCCTGGTTGTTCTTCCATGCCAGTGGCGGGATTGGCCTGAGTCGGCCATCTTCCTGAGGAATGTAGGCCGTCGCCACGTCATCAACCGGCGTCAAATAGGTGCTGTCAATACGCGATTCGGTCATACCAAGGGGTGCGAAAATGTGCTCGCGAATGAAGTCGGCATAGCTTTCTCCTGAAACCTGTTCGATGATCAGCGTGGCAACGCCGTACATGATGTTTTCGTAGGCAAAGGTAGACCGGAAACCTGTAGCCAGCGGCAGGTCGCGCAGGCGTTCGACAACCTCGCGGGTGCTGTACGTCGATGCGGGTACAAAGAGAAGATCGCCAGCGTGGGATCCCAGGCCGCTGCGGTGAGCGAGAATGTCGCGAATACGCAGCTCGCGAGTGGCGTATGGATCGGCCATGCGGAACCATGGTAGGTGATCGACCACTCGATCTTCCAGTTTAAGTTTGCCCTGATCGGCGAGTATCTCGATTGCCGTTGCCGTGAACGATTTCGTGTTCGAAGCGATGCAGAACATCGTATGCACATCGACAGGCTCGCCATCTTTCAGATTGCGCTCTCCAAATCCTTGGTCAAAGACGACTCTGCCGTCCTTGACCACGACGATGGCGACGCCGGGAACGTTGAACCGTTTCCTCGCCCCATCGACGTAAGTCGCGAGATCTGTGCTCAGTGCGTCGTGTTCTTGTGAACTGAGCAGATTCGTGCCCTGAGCAATGGGGCGCTGCTCGGCGCTTGAACTAAAAATAGTTGTGCAGGCAGCCAAGAGCAGGACAAAATGGACGAGTCTCCTCACAGTTTCCATCGTAGCTTTCCTTGGGCCTCACATCGTTTCTTATGAACAGTGTTTGAGTCAGCGTAAGCAAGATCGATGTGGCTGATTGGAACCTTTCCTTAGTCTCGCGCAAATTCAAGACCATTCGGAGGCGACCACTGACGCCACTCAGCCTTGAGTTACGCCAAATCTGCACAGAAAGTTCCTTGCGAGCGGATGACGGGCAACCCTGAAGTCCGGTAAGGGAAGGATTGCTGACGATCCGGGACGTATCGCGTGGTGGCTC
>DATLKS010000589.1:0-2798 GCA_035538255.1 Terriglobales bacterium | reverse complement strand
AAAACTATCGACGCCGCGCCACGTTCTGGCCACCGCACAACCGTGGGAAGGCAATGAATTCCCTCACACCATGTCGGTTCTGGAAATGAAGCGCGGCGGATACCGTTACTGGGGCTGGTACGGCCTGAACGAGGGGCGGGGCATCGGGCTAGCGCGCAGCAACGATCTGGTGAACTGGACGAAGTACGATCAGAATCCGCTGTGGAACAACGCGCGCTGGCCTTCGGTCCTGGCCAAGGCCAATCCCAAGGATAAAGGCCTTCTGTACTTCGCCATCACGCGGGAGTACGACACGCCAAGCAGCCACATCGTGTTGGCGACTTCCCGCGACGGAATTCACTTGCAGGAAGAAAAAGTGTTGGTGCAAGGCATGCCTGATCAGCGCAACCAGAATCCGAATTTGTTTCGCGATCCACGCTCCGGGCGCTTCTATCTCACGTTTTACCGAGGCAACGACCGCGACCACTTCGAGATCATCAGCAAGAGCGCCGATTCCATCCTGGACCTGGATAAGGCACCCGAAAAAGTGCTGCTGAAATCGGATACCACGGTGGCGGCTCCCACACTTCTTTATGTGAAAAAGGCGAAGAACGCCGAAGGTGAACGCACCGGAGTTTACTATCTGGCCACCGAAATCTATCCACACCGCTACACTGATAACCCCGAGGGCGAGTGGCAGGTCAAGGTCTTCTTCGGCGACAGTCCCGATGGTGACTTTCACCCGGTTGAGGGCGATCCGGTAATGTCGGGGCAGCGCGCCTGCCTCTTCCAACATGTTTTCAATGGCCGGTTCTACGGCTACGACTGCCATCTGGAGTCGTCCGATCACTGGATGCTGGAAGAAGTGGAGGCTCCGTTGCAGTAACTGCGTAGCACAAGGGCCATTGTACGAAATTAAAATATGTCAGTAAATGATTGATAATAAACTAGATAGTGGTGGAGGCGGCGGGAGTTGGACTAATCAAAGTGTTGAGAGCGTGTAGGTTATTGATTCTAGGAAATGCCACAACGGCCAAACCGGCCCCATTGCCAGATCGGTTGTACGTTTATTGTACGAAAAGCTTTCGTTCTAGACCCACCCTGACGCCACCTGCCGCCCCCGTATTCCAGAGGTCCGCTCCGATTCGTTGGACAAAAACTCGAGTGCGTTTCGCGAACCTAACGCCGGAAGTTTGGCTTAGGCAAACTCAGAAGATTACGCGGCCCGCGCGCAATAGAGTCGGTCATACGTCTAGTGAATGTGAAGGGCTGAAATCTGATAATCTTCCTGCGGAAAGGAAGACGACTATGCCCGTGAAGGCAGTGAAAGCACCCGTGCGAGCAAAGCGCAGCAGAGCGGAAATGCAGCAGGAGTTCGCGGAGATCCAAGAGCAGGCGGAAACTGCGCGCGAGGCCGCAGACGCCAAGGCCGAGGGGGCCGCGCGATTGCGCGCGGCCGAGGTCCGGCAAGCCGCCGAGGGTATAACGGTCGAGGCTGTAGTGCAGAAGATTTCAGGGCTGGGACTCGAAGTCGGCAAGGCGCTAGCCGATGTTTCCGAGCAGCTCACGCAGGAGGTGAAGGTACTGGCCACGGTGCGGGAGGCAGTAGCGCTCGAGCGGAAGGAACTGGAGCAGCTCCATAAGATGGACGTGGCGGCCACGGCCCTCGATCAGATGGTGCAGGATTATGCGCGGGAAAAGCAGCGTGCGGAAGCAGAGATAGGTGCGCTGCGCCAGGCGTGGGAGGAAGAGTCGGCGAGAATGGAACGTGAGCGCAAGGAGCAGGACGAGAATCTTAAGAAGCAGCGTCAGCGCGAGATCGAAGATTATGAGTATAAGAAGGCGCTCGAGCGCAAGAAAGCTCAGGACAAGTATGAAGAAGAGATGCGCCTCGTGGAGAAAAAGAACCAGGAGCGTCAGGAGGTTCTGGAGAAAGCGTGGAGACAGCGCGAGGCGGAACTGAAAGAGCGCGAGGACGAACTGACGCGTTTACGGAAGGAAGGTGAGGGTTTTCCTGCACGTCTCCAGAATGAGGCGGAGACTGCAGCGTTGCGGGTGCGACGCGAGACGGAAGCCAAGTTCGAGCAGGAGGTGCTCGTTCTGAAGAAGGACGCGGAGACCGAAAAGCGGCTTGCTGAACTGCACGTGAGGACCCTGGAGGAGACTCTGGCCCGCCAAGCTTCTCAGATCGTAACGCTCGAAAAGCAACTAGTAGACGCTAAGCAGCAGGTGCAGGACATTGCCTTGAAGGCGATCGAGGGGGCCTCTGGGTCGAAGGCGTTGTCACATGTCAACCAGATCGCTATGGAGCAAGCAAAGAATCGACCTCAGGGGTAGCAGGACGGCCTCGATCCTGGATTTGACCCCAGCGCCCTGATCGACCATGTCAGATGCGAAAGATGTAGAAAGATTGTCGAGAGGGAAAATGATGGTATGGCCAAGAAGACGAAGAAGCCCAATCAGAAGATGCAGGCATGGATCGAGGCGCGAAAGCGCCACCATTTGTCTCACGCCCAGGTCCACATGGCCCGCGAACTGGGGATGAACCCGGCGAAGTTGGGCAAGATCGATAACCACAAGCAGGAGCCGTGGAAGCTGCCCTTGCCGCAGTTTATCGAAGAGCTCTACTTCAAACGGTTCGGCAAGACATCCCCAGAAGCAGTTCTGTCTATCGAGGAGCGATGCCGCCGGGAAGCAGCGAAGAAGGAGGAAAGGCGCATAGCCCGGCAGCGTGCCGTGGAAAGCGCCCCAACGCGTGACGCTCCACGAGGTTCGCAGGAACAAGTCATTAGTAAATCCCGATCGGCGCTAAGTTGAGG
>DATLKS010000588.1:0-4296 GCA_035538255.1 Terriglobales bacterium | reverse complement strand
CCCAGGCTAGCGGATGTGCAACGGCGAGTTCTGCTAGGCGAAATCCAGAGCGTGGGACGTGCCATTCTCGAACTGGAGCGGCATGTCAAACCAGCCGCCGCGCAAGCTACCCGGATACGCTAACCTCACCAGCATTCGCGGCATCGGCACTTTGAGTGCGGCCATATTGCTGTCGGCCATCGGACGCGTACAAGACTTCTCTGAACCCGGCAAGTTAGCCGCCTACTTCGGCATGGTTCCCAGTGTGCAGCAGTCCAACCAAACCGATCACCACGGCCGCATTACACGCTGTGGCAACCAACTGCCACGCACAACCCTGGTGCAATGCGCACTGATTGCCATCCGCTACAACCCGACTCTAAAAAAGTTCTATGCACGATTGCGCCAGCGCCGTGGTACAGGAAAAGCCATCCTGGCAACCGCACGTAAGTTATTAACTCTGGTCTACTACACGCTGAAGAACAACTGGATTTTTTCCGACTCCGATCACTTCGCCCTAGCGGCTTGACCGGAGTCCTTGACAAACCAACATGGGAGATCCCCCGGCGCGCACCAGCGGCTTCAACACAATCACTGGCTCGTTGCGCGCCGAGGGATGACAGTGTCGGGAGGGATTGCCGTAAAGATCATCCTTGAGTGCAGTATATAGTCACTCTGAAAATGCTTTGGACGAATTAGCAGGAGTTTGCCCTAAGTGGCAAATTACTCGAGAACTAGAAATTCAGACTTCCTCTGCGACCTCCGTGTTCCGCTTTATTTTTTGCCTGTCGTTGCGTCGATGAAATTCGCAAAATCCTGCTTCAGCTTCACGTGCGAGTGCGAGTCTAGGTACACCATGTGTCCCGACTCGTACTGCGCATAAGAGATGTTCTTGTGGTATTGCGGAGTCAGGTCGAGATGGTCCATCGTGTAATCGACGGAGGCAAACGGCGTGGCGAGATCGTAGTATCCCTCCATCACCAGCACGCGCAGGAACGGATTTTTCACGATCGCCTGTCGCAGCGCAGTTGCCGTATCCGGATATCCCCCGCCGAATCCTTCTACTCCGGTCCAGCTCCAGCGAAAGTTGCCCGACTGCATCGCCGAAACCCAGTACGGCATGTCAGTCTTGTAATTAAGTTCGCGGCGAACATAGTCGTTGAATACCGTTGTGAATGGCGGACCAGTTTGGGCGCTCGACGGATCGTAGGGCGGTGTATCCAGGAATCCATTCGGATCGGGCCCGGTAAAGCGCCCATCGTACCGCCCGACGTTGAGCTTCTGGTCTGACAGTAGATAGTGAGTGAAGGTGCGGACATCGATGCGCAGGTTGGCCCAGTCGATGATCTCTTTGCTCAGGCCGGTGTAGCGCGCCAGCTTGTCTATGACATTGGCGCGCTCTTGCGCAGTCAATGCGTCGCCCTTGTTCAAAGCTGTCCAGTAATCCCCCAGCGCCCACTCACGCGCCTCCTGCGCGGCCTTCTTCACGTCGCCTTGAAGATCGGAAGGAAGCTTCTTGTGGTACCCAGCGATCCAGGTGAAAGTGGGGATTATCAGCGGATATGGAACATCGTTTGTCTTCGCGAATCTTATGGCTTCAAAGTTGAGCACCGTCGACAACAAGACGATTCCATTAAAGGAAATTCCGCGATCGGCCAAGTAGCCCGCGATGCCCGCGGAGCGGGTGGTTCCATAGCTCTCACCAAACAGGTACAGCGGTGACGACCAGCGCTCGTTGCGCGCCAGGTACATGCGAATGAACTCGCCGAACGATTCGATGTCGCCGTGCATATTCCAGAAGCGCCGTGCCGCCGCCAAATCCGCCGGACGGCTCCAGCCGGTGCCAACCGCGTCCACCATCACGAGATCCGTTTTGTCGAGCGGAGTGTTGGGATTGTCTTCGAGCCGATAGGGAGCCGCCGGCATCCAGCCCTGCGGCTGAAGCACGACTTTGCGCGGGCCCATCGCTCCCATATGCAGCCAGATCGATGCCGATCCGGGACCACCGTTGAATGAGAAGGTCAGCGGGCGAGTGCTCGGATCTGCGCCATCGAGTGTGTAAGCAACGTAGAACATCTCCGCGTCGATCTTGTTCTCGAGTGCGTCTTTAATCGGCATGCGCCCGGCCGTTGCCGTGTAACGAAGCTCACGGCCGCCCACGCGAATGCTGTGATGCGTCACGACCGGCGGAACTTCCGTCATATCGAAATGCATCGGACGAAGCTGCTGACCTTCGGCACCCTCAGACGACTGCTCAGTACGAGAGGGAGGCGTCGGCGTCTGCTCGGGTTGTGGCGTGCGTGCGGTACGCTGCTCCTGAGCCTGTGGTGGCAGCTCGCTGGGAGTTTGGGCAGTTGGCGTATTCGGAGGGGGCGTTCTTTCTACGCGCTGCCGCGGTGGATTCGCCTGCTGCGCAAACGTACAGAACGAAATCAAGAGAAGCAAAGCAAGAACCGCTGGTCGCATTCAATACCTCGCTGAAATGGCGTCAGTTTTGAAAACTGTGAATTGTAGCAGCGACGAAGCTGCACTGTCCGGACATTGCAACGACATCACTTCGCGACGGGTAACGGAGCTTCCCTGGGTTGTGATAACGCGGCGCAAATCAGCGCAACGCCGATAAGGGACGCTCCAGAGATAAAGTATCGATCTTCAATGTGGGGAAAGAGCGCGATCTGCGCTGCCCAAGGCAGCAGGACAAGTTTCACCAGGCGCTTCAACTTAATTGGAGTTCGCCGGGATAGCAGCGCAAGTAGCGCCAGAAATGGGAAGACAGCCACGCTATTCTCGCGCGCTTCGGCGAAGTAGTCGCCCGCTGAGATCTCTGGACTGCTGCGACGGCGCGATGTTTCACGGATGTGCAGGATGGACACAGGATTCCGCGTGGTCTAGGCCGTGGACGGAGAACACGTCCTCCGCACGATTAAAGCGGAACGTCCCGATCTGTTCCTTATGGATATCCAAATGCCCGGCTAAGATGGCTTTTCCGTGCTGCGGAGTCTTCGGTCCGACGCGGAATTCGCGACGATTCCGGTCCTAGCACTCACTGCGTACGCTATGACAGGGGATTCTGAAAAGGCGCTCGCGGCAGGCTTCAATGCTTACATCACCAAACCGATCGACATGCCATTACTGCGCCGCGAGATCAGCTGCCATCTGGCTCGGTTTCCTGCACAAAACCTTAGCTGTGGCGTGCCCGCGTTTGGGCATCATCACTTTCGCTTGCTCTCCTTGCCCGCCTTCTGAAGCAGTCGCTCCACGTTCTTCTTCAGAAGCACTGAATTGACGGGTTTACTCTGATATGTGGTAAACCCCGCGGAGGCTATCGCTTCCGAATCCGATACGGCCATTCCGGTTAAAGCAATTACGGGTAGGTTGGCGAGGTTCTCGTCACGTCGCAGCGCCTGGACTAGGCCAACGCCATCAAGAATCGGCATTTGAATGTCGCAGACCACGAGATCGGGTAAGCTCTCCCCAATTTTTTGCAGCGCTTCAGCACCGTTCCGCGCCTCGATCACCCTGTAGCCCCAGCTGCGGAGCAGTAAGGACAGCACTTCACGACTGGCGGAATCATCTTCAGCGATAAGGATTTTGCTCATAGAAGAATGCCGCCATCAACCTGGCTGTACTAAGGTTCTCGTCAACATTCGGCCAGTGAATCTCGTGTCTCCATCGGGGACCAAGAACTTGTACTTGAAGGCTGTATCTTGCGCACATTCATCGGTTTCTCGCAAGATTCCCATGCCCAAAGCCGATTATAGAGGTTCGAGTTCTCGTCGGTCCGCTTATTGAGACGGGAAATGGGCTGCTTCGATTTCCATAATGGGATGGCGATTCGGTCCATGCCTGCATTATCCAATCGAGCAACTGGTGCAACCTGGGGTGCGCGTCGAGCTAGCGGATGTATCAGCAACTGACCTGTCGCAGAGCCTATGCCGGCAGGCGCGTACCGACGTAGGATAGGAAGTGGTTTGGCCGGATCCTGCACGGCATTCCCTTGCTCGGTCCGATCCGCAGCACGGTGCTGATTCCGATGCAAACCTGAGCGGTAGGGTTCAGGCTCGAGCCCGAAGCCTGCCTTGTATCGGCAACATGAGCAGCTTAGAAGGCTGGAGGCGTTGAAAGGAAAGCCAATCGAAATGACCACCAGCATCGAAACAGGGACTGCCTTGACGCGAAGAAGCAACTGCCTCAACCCGGGAGTGCGGCATCCGAAGAGTTTTTGTGACTTCTCACTCTTTCGTCGTAGCATGGGCTTGAAGTCGAAGATTTTGAGTTCCAGTGTGGGAAGCTCAGAGCAACGACAGCGATGGTCAG
>DATLKS010000587.1:0-6634 GCA_035538255.1 Terriglobales bacterium | reverse complement strand
TTAAACATAAGCAGCAGCTCTGAGGGACCAGCTCTCGATCTTCGACAACCTGAAATTGCTTTCACATCGTCATAGTTAGCAAAAGTCGTTGCAGTCACTTCTTGGGAGGTGGGCCCATGCTCTGGACTCTATTTGTCATTCTGCTTGTGCTCTGGTTAGTCGGCGTGGTCAGCAGCTACACGCTCGGCGGGTTCATTCACCTGCTGCTCGTTCTAGCTCTGGTTGCACTGGTCTTCCAGCTACTCACTGGCAGGCGAACGGCCCTGTGAGACTAGCGAAGTTCAAACTGCAGTTTTAAGCAGATTCGGACTCGTTCCCCAAAACATGCGAGGAGGCGATATGGACAAGGATCGGATGAAAGGCAAGATCGACGAAGTGGCAGGACGCGCAAAGCGTCAGGTCGGCGAGTGGACAGGCGATGTTCAGTCGCAGGACGAAGGTATGGGCGAAGAAATTAAGGGACGTGTGCAGAACGCCTGGGGCAAAGTAAAGGACAAGGCGCGGGATGTGAAAAACGACATCAAGCACTCAGACCGTGACATCGATCGTAAACGCGACGTCGCATAGCTCAGAACTTCGCACATGAGAAGGCGCTCAGTTTTTCGAGCGCCTTTTTTGCTTGTTCCTGCGAGGGCGAGACTCCAGAAGCAACGAACCGGAATGATCTAGCGACAACATCCACCCGGGAGGAACGATTGTGGTTGCGGTGTATTCACTCACCACCAGAGGGCCTGTAGCAGAGAAGCCCATCGGTAAGGCTTCCCGTTGAAGGATTCTGGTGTTGACGGGCTTCCCGCCGAAGTGCACGAGAGTCGTCCTGCTCTCCGCTTGCAAATGCGGAAACACGACGTTCGGAGCGCTCTTCACCTGCTGAAGGGATCCGCGGACGCGAAAAGTAACGGCTTCAATCTTCTTCCCTGCGTGCTGGTATCCAAATCGCTGTCTATGGACAGCATGGAAATCATCAAGTACACAAGGTGATCTGCGCCAGGCAACCTGCAATTCATAGCCTTGTCCCTGGTAGCGCATATCGACGGAGCACTCCAGCCGAGGCACGCCATTCCAGCCTTCATTCCTATATTCCCCCGCGGCCGAGTGCTTCAACTCCTCGAATATGCTCGCAATCTGCCGGCCGGCGTGTTCGAAATTGTCGGCGGCGATCAGCATCGGAGCAGTGCGCGAGACATCCTTCACCACGTCGCTGACGAGGATTCCATAGGCAGAGAGCGCGCCCGGAGCCGGAGGCACGATGACGCACGGCATGGAAAGCGAAGCGGCCAGTTCGCAGGCGTGCAGCCCTCCTGCGCCACCGAACGAGAGTAGCGAAAACTCGCGAGGATCATAGCCTCGTTCCACTGACACCACGCGGATCGCCTTCTCCATCGTGGCATTGACCACTCTGACGATGCCGGAGGCCAGCTCCTCCGAAGTCCAATTCAAGTGACTCCTCGAAAGCCATTCGTCAAAGAGCTTACGTGTGCGCTCAATATCGAGACGGAACTCGCCTCCGAGAAAGCTCTCCGCGCGCAAGCGACCAAGCAGAAGGTTGGCATCGGTAACAGTCGGCTGTGTTCCCTTGCCGTAACAGATTGGGCCGGGATCGGCTCCCGCCGACTCTGGTCCTACTCGCAGCGCTCCGCCAGCATCCAGGCGCGCGAGCGATCCTCCGCCCGCACCTACTGTGTGGATGCTGAGCATCGGCACGCGCACCGGCAGCCCCGCAACATCGGATTCTGAGGTCGTCGACAATCGACCTTCGAGCAACGCCACATCGGTCGACGTTCCGCCCATATCGAACGAAACGATGTTTGCGAAACCGGCGCTGCGTCCCATTTGAAGAGCGCCGACTGCGCCTCCCGCTGGACCGGAAAGAACGCTGCGCACCGGATGAACGGCAGCAGTGTCAAGCGCCGTTATTCCACCGCTTGACTGCATCACGAAGATCCTTGCTGTTCTGTCCCGAGAAAGACGAGCCCGCAAACTTTGGAGATAGCGCTGCATCAGCGGCTGCAAGTATGCATTGACAGTGACGGTGCTCATGCGCTCGTATTCGCGGAATTCGGGGAGAATGCGATGCGACATTGACAACGGGATGCCTAGCGTTTTGAGTTCCTTCTCAATTGCCTCTTCATTGGCTGGATTGGCGAATGAGAAGAGTAGGCAAATAGCGACGGACTCTGCGCTTACTTGCTTTAGCTGCGAACTAATTTTGCGCAGTTCGTCTGAAGACAGTGCATGTTCGACACTGCCATCCGCCCGAGTGCGTTCAGCGATCCCAAAGCGGAGTTCCCGCGTGACCAGAGGCTCGATGCGGCGGACGTTCAGGTCATAGAGGCTCGGCCGCGCTTGCCGTCCGATTTCGATTGCATCTTCGAATCCAGCCGTCGTGACCAACGCCGTTCGTGCGCCTTTGCGCTGCAGCAGCGCGTTGGTTCCAACAGTCGTTCCGTGTAGCAGGATTATTTCGCGGTTTTCTGGCGCGATTTTGGCTATGGCCTCTGCGATTGCTTCTGCAGGATCGTGAGGAGTCGAGAAAACTTTCAGGATTTTCAGTCGCCCGTCCTCGATCCACACGCAGTCGGTGAAGGTGCCGCCGGTATCGACGGCGACGCGTAATGGCGAGGATTTCCGAGCAGCTCGGCTTGGCAGTTCAGTCTCCAAAGCTCTGTGGCACAGCCGCGCTCCGCTGTGACGTTCGCGAGCACACAGGCGAGGCCGCCTGTGCTACAGAATTTTACTAGTGGCGCACGAGTAAGTCGGCGGCGATGAAGAGAAGGAGAACTACCGAGATCACTCCGTTCATCGTAAAAAAAGCAGCATTGAGCTTTGATAAGTCGCGGTCAGAAACCAGCGAGTGCTCGTAAATGATCAGCGCCGCAACCGCAATGACTCCAGCAATCGCCAGCCTGCCCAGGCCAAACGCATTAACGACTGCGATCAGCAGCACCAGCATGGCAGCATGCATTGAACGCGCGAGCAGCAGCGCGCGTGAAATACCGTAGTGCCGCGGAATCGAATGCAACCCAAAGCCTTTATCGAACTCGCAATCCTGACAGGCATAGAGGACGTCGAAGCCTGCTACCCAAAATGTAACTACTCCCGTCAGCAGGAGAATTCGTGCGTCGAGCGAACCGCGAATTGCGATCCAGGCTGCCGCGGGCGCGATACCGAGCGCAAATCCGAGGACGAGATGTGACCAGCGTGTAAATCGCTTTGTATACGAGTAGAGAAAGACGATTGCCAGCGCGACCGGCGACAAGATCAGAGTCAATCGATTTAGCATTGCCGCTGCCAGAATAAAGATAGCGCTGGTTGTAATGACGAACACGCCCACAAATTGCTTGCTCAAGGTACCGGCGGGTATTGCGCGGACGTTTGTGCGTGGATTCGCAGCATCGATCTCAGCATCGGCATAGCGATTGAAGGCCATGGCTGCGGAGCGTGCGCTGATCATTGCCAAGATAATCCACAGAAGCTGCCAGGCCGAGGGCCAGCCCCGTGCGGCCAACATTGCTCCGCAGAGAGCAAAGGGAAGCGCAAACACCGAGTGCTCCCACTTGATCATTTCAAGTGAGACGCGAACCTTGTGCAGGGTGTACATTCCGAATCATTTTAACCAGCCCGTAGGAAGGAGCGAAATCAAAGCAATTGAACACGAAGTCAGGGAGCCACTAAGGATGTTGTGCGCGATAGCGTGGACTCTCGGCTACTCATCTAACAGTGACACCTGTAATACGACCGCCCGACGTAGTTGATCCTTTGTGTCCTCCGGTGCCGTGTTCAATTTGTTTTTAGTGAGGAGGAATCACTCGCGAAATCCCGCTTCTCCAATCAGTGGCACAAAGGCGCAGCCATCGAGGCGGATGTGGCGAACTGCATCCTCGTCTTTCCGCACAAGCATAAGATCTTGGAGTTCGCGATTGCCAAGCGGCAACACCATGCGGCCTCCAACGGCGAGTTGCTCGATAAGTGGTTGAGGAATATGCGGCGCTGCGGCTGAGACGAGGATGGCAGTGTAAGGCGATCTAGCTGCATACCCGAGTGTCCCGTCGCCGACAATAACTTCCGGATTCGTGTATCCCAGAGGCGACAGGCGCTCCTGTGCAGCCTCCGCTAGCGACGCATAGCGTTCGACGCTCACTACAGTTCGGACGATCTCTGCCAATAGAGCCGTTTGATAACCCGATCCGGTTCCGAGCTCCAGCACATGATCATTCGGATGAAGCTCCGCAGCCTGAAGCATCGACGCAACGATGTACGGTTGCGAGATGGTTTGTGAACAGCCAATGCTAAGCGGCTGATCTTCATATGCAAATTCGCGCAATTCCGAAGGGACGAATTCCTCACGTGGAACTTTGCTCATCGCGGCGAGAACTAGCCGATCGAAAATGCCTCGCGCCTTAAGCTGGCGCTCGATCATCAGCTGCCGAGAGTCCATAACGGGCAGGGAACGGGGGATAGCTTATAGCACACTTTTCATCTTTTTCGTTGTCGCAAACGAAAATCGATTGCGAGCACGCCAGTGTAGTCTCGCACAGCCACAAGTGAGACGTTCTTGTTGATGTTGTATTCGACCTGAACCACTTGCTGCGCATACTGTCCGAGATTTGTAAGGTAAGTGACCGTCAGGTCCTTAGAAATCTGCTGCTCCACGGTGAGGCGTGCGTTCGGGTTTCCCTCTGTTCCGCCCAGATTGGGATCAATCTTAATGCGGCTGAGGCCAAACAGCTTCTGCATACGGCTGCTGACGGCTGCGTTCAGGGCCTCTCCCAAAATGGCACCCGATGCAGTTTGTGCGAAGGTTTGGCCAGTGGCGGCTTGCGATCCTTGCTCGGCTTGTATTTCTGTCTCCTGACGAGTGCGGCCAAACGCCAGTAGAGCAATGATGTCCTCCGAAGGCAGCGGCGGTTCGGAGCGATAAGTGATGTTCAGCTTGTCGGGAGTTCCGTGGAAGCCGAGCGTAATGTCGTAGTCGCGGACTCTTGCAGAGGCCTCGACGTTTATCACCGGCTCAATCCTCACTGGATTCGCGAATACGACGTCGCCTCGTTCCAGATGATAGGTTGTGCTGTTAAAGGTAATGTCGCCTTCGGCGATGGTGAGGCGTCCTAACACCGACGGTCGCGCCGCCGTGCCTCGGAGGCGAATATCGACGTCTCCCGAGAGACGCGCCAATGAAGTCTCAACGCGAAGGTCTGGCGTGGATACGATGTGTACGTCGAGGCGTATGTTGTCGATCAGGGAATTTGGATTCGCTGGCGGCGGAGTCTGCTTGGCTTTCTGCACGTATGTGGCAAGATCGAACTGCGGCGTAAGACTGAACTTCGTAATGGTCGCGTCACCCGATAGCAATGAATTCTGGGCCGTGCCGACCAATCGCAGATCGGCTGTGGCCTGTGAGCTCACGCCCTCCGGATAGCGAACGCGGATGTCGTGTCCAGTTGCGCTCAGGTCGAAGAAAATGCCGTTGGCGTATGTGATATAGCCGCCGAGAGCCAGTTCTCCGCCTCCACTTCTGGCTGTGAGCTTCTGTACGCGCAGGCGATTGCGATCAAAACTCAGAGTGCCGTTGATCTCGCTCAGGCCATTGGGCAAACCAGTAAGTACGATTGCTCCATTCGCGACTTGAACATTGCCCGCGAACTGCGGGGCACTGAGGTTGCCTGTAGCGTTCACCGTGAATGTCATCTGCCCAGAGGATGAAACGCTCGGATCAAAGCTTTGCAGGATGGCGAGGTTTATGTGACCATTTCCGTGCAGATCTACGCGCTGATTGCCCGCCAGCTCGACTTTTCCCGTTCCGGTAATATCCGTATCAGATCCGGCGATGCGCATTTGGTCTATGTTCGCCACCTGCTTGCTCACCGAAAGACGAAGGGGGCCTTCATTGTGCAGCTTGACGTTTTGAACATCCGTGAAGAACTGATCTATGTCCGCCTCAACGGTAATCTCGTTCGGACGCTTGAGCGGCCCGCGTACTGTAAACGTCCCAGAAAGAGACGAGTGGCCGGTGAGTTTGCCCGGCAAATAGACGCGCAACAACGGATCTACGTCCAGCTTTGCCAACTCAACGTGCAGCTCGGCGGGAAAGTCGCCAAGCAGGACTACGTCGCCTGCTAAATTCGCAGAGGCGAACTGTGTGCTCGTGTGGGCCTCAAGATGCAGATTGGATCCTTGGGTTATCGCTGTTGCCAGGAAATCGCCGGCCGGCTCGCCGCCCAGTGTGAGGCCGGCCACGCTAACCCGAGCATTCAGAGTGGGTTGTGAAATCGTACCCGATCCAGCTGCGGTAAATTCCGCATGGCCCCCGATACTCAATTTTATCGACCGCAGGCTGCGCAGATGCGCAAGATCGAAGTTGTTGCCCAAGAAGTCTAAAGTAAAAGCTTGCGAATCGAGGTTGTAGCTCGCCGTTCCGGTGACGCGACCGCCATCCTGCTGCAACACGATGTTTTGAATTTCGAGCTGTCTATTCCGGAACTGGGCATCGGCAGCCAACGTTTTGTAAGGTTCCCCGCCGATTGCCCCCGCAGCGAGCTGCAGGTGCCCTCTGCCACTGAGGTTATTTTGCGTTCCGGAAACCGTTGCCTGTCCAGTAGCGCTGCCCGTTATGGGATAGTTCGTACCAGCGACT
>DATLKS010000586.1:0-8211 GCA_035538255.1 Terriglobales bacterium | reverse complement strand
ATGTTCCGCTGCCTAAATTGACCACGACCAACTTGGTGCCCTTCTCAGATCTCCACATATATGCGATCAAATCTGTGCTGGTGCGATCGCCAGAATCCTGCACATCGATCAGCTTCCATCCGGTGCTGTGGAATTCAGGGCTGTCGGCCACTTTCAAAACGCGCTCGTAAAGCTTGTAAACCTCGGGATCGCCGCTTTCTTCCTGGGCTCGTGATAACTGAACTACCAATTTGGTTCGGAATCCTTCGAGCTGCCCGTCGTTGAAGAAGTGCATTCCTGGGACCGTCGAGGCAAGAACGGCAATGGCCGGAAGTCGTGATTTGCCGAATACTGTTGCGGCTCGGGCCTCGTCGTGGTTCTCGAGAAAACGTACACAGCGCGTTTGAAAATCCCACTCGGCCCGGAGGTGCAAATAAACATCACGAACGAAGCCTTCGCGCAGGCGGTCATACAGGCGCTTGTCGTACGTGAAGTTAAATCCAAGTTGCTGCAGCGCCCATTCCGAATCGCTGTAGGCCTCCGCGATCCAAATGAAGTCAGGCAGAGCGCGGGTAGCTTCATGCCAGAATTCTTCACGCGGCATGGCAGTTGATCCGAGCAATGACTCCCAGGTTTGGTGAAAGGTGTCGTTCAAGAGGAGCATTGCCATATCGCAGCGGGCACCATCACAAAATTCAGAAATGCGGCGGATCTCGGCAATCATTGCAGCGCGTAATTCAGGGTTGAAATAATTGAGCTGGGCGGTATCGGTCCATGGCGCGAAGTTAGGATCGCGTCCGTGAGCAATTACTGCGGCGCGACCTGACGCATTTTCCGTCAGGAAATAGTTGCCGGGAGCTGACCGATAACCGGCGAGATCGCCGCCAACATAGTATTCAGGGTGCTCGCGGATCCAGGCATGGTCAGGTCCGGTGTGGTTTGGGACAACATCAACAATGAGATGGATCCCGATATCATTTAATCGACGATGAACTTCGTCCAGCTCCCGCCACGTAGCAATCAGAGGATCCGGCTCATACGCCTGGATCGAGAACGGTGAGCCCGGGACATCGTCCAAGGTCCAGCCTGGAAGACATTCGTCGTACTTTGGAAACAACGATGTCTGGCTGCGCGACAATGCCCGGCCTGCCGGACTGCGCCTCCACATTCCCATCAGGTAAATGAGGTCGATTCCGAGCGAGCCCAGACGCTCCCATTCAGCGATCGGGACGTCGGCGAGTCGAACTGGCCGACTCAGCTTTTTGCTGAGGCGCAAAACCCACGGCAGTGCACTGATTTCATAAAGCTGAGGATGGAGCCTGAGAGGCATGAGGCGGCTCTTGGATGCTTCAGGCGAGGTGACGATAGCTGTGTCCGGTTGCGCCAAGCCGTTCTCGCACTCTCGTTAATTCACTGCCCCCTGCTGCGCAAGCTGCGGATCGAGCTTAATTTCCCCGAATGCGCTCTCATATTGCGATACGTTCTGCTGAAGGATCATGAGCAACGCCTTTGCTTGCTGCGGGCTCAAGTAAATTCCTTGGAAATTTGCAACTTCGACTTCCTGGGGAGTCTGCGCGCGCAAGGTGCCGAACGCGAGAAAAAAGTCCCACACACTTACCCGGACCTGCACGCTATTCGAGTAGCTCTCGCGATAATCATTGGTGGCAGTGAGTTTTACGTTTGGCGGCTGTGGTGGCACGGCATGAGTCCTTTGATTAAGGTATGCGACGAACAACTAGAATACGCGAAACGAGTCGTGTCTCGTTGAAGACGTAGCCATTTAGGAAGGTTGGTCCACAGTTCAGGAAAAACTCTGGCCAGCCTGGCAACTGGCCAGAAGCGCTCCGAAGAGAATCGTATTACCGGAAACGTCAGTTTGGAATCGTGCGCTTCCTTAAAATGGTGTGCTGTTTGGCTGCTTAATACGGTTCAGAATGAATGCGGCGAGGTTGAGTAACTGAAGGCGTTCTTCGTGATATGTGCCTTGAGAATCGATGTAGCGCACCCCAAGCTCCTGATCGAACGCGGTCTTGTCATCAGGAGGATCGGATATCTGCATGGCTTGCTCCTTTCCAAAGCTAGCTGACCACGCCCAATTGGGTTGCAGCTTCAGTCTGGCGATCTATCCAACAAGCGGGCTGATTCTCCGAAGCGACGGCCAGGCGAACTCTGCGCAATTCGAAGTTGAGTCTCTCGACGGTCCTGTTTCCTCGTTAGCGCCGGCATCTTCATCCATGAGTCCGAAGAACTCGCGCTCCTGTCGGGTCATATCGCGACCCATTGCCTCTCTGAACTTGAGCTCGAAATCGGGGGTGTTCCAGGGCTTGTGGTTTCTCTCGGCAGGCATTGTCGTCTCCATGCCTCATGGGATTGCAACTGCCGTACCACAGCGGAGATAAGGACGATGCGAATCTCCCAAAACGGGTAAGATATCTGTTCTCAGGTACTTGCAAGATTCAACGTGGAACAAGCGTAGTTACGGGTCATTCGCCATCGATCAATCCGCTAACCCAACGGTTAATTGGTTAGCAGCCCGGTTAACTCGCGCGCGTGATGCATTGAAGCTGTAACTGTGCTAAACCAATCGGAGTAATTCCTCATGGCTGGCCCGCTGACTCCACGCCTCGTAGCTCTCGCTGGACCATTAGCAGACACGGTGGTTCCCCTTGAGCCGAAGGAGGTCACGATTGGCCGTGGCGTGTCCAACGTCGTTTGCATCGCTGACCCGATCCTGTCACGCCAGCACTGCGTCATCAGCCGCGAAAGCGACCAGTTTCTGATCCGGGATTTAGGTAGCCTCCACGGCACGGTCGTGAATGGTGTGCCGGTAACTCAGCAGTACCTTCAGCATGGAGACCAGCTCTCGCTAGGAAGCTCCACATTCCTTGTAATGCTGCAGGAAGCAGAGGCCCGGCCATCACGCGGACGCGTCGAACTAGAGGAAGGATCGGCGATGCAGGGCGTGCAGACTATTCTGCGCCAAGAAGACGCTCTTTATTTAAAGGCAGATTCGCACACGACCAATTTCGCGCAAGGCAGCCGGGTGGCGCGCGATCTGAACACACTGCTGGTCATCGCGAAGAACATAAGCAAACTGCGCGAGCATGAGTCGCTGGCGTGGGAGCTGCTGGGCATGATCTTTGACGTGGTTCCCGCCGACCGTGGCGCCATCCTCTCCTTCGGCGATGATCCTGAACAGATCAGCTGGTCGGCTGCATGGGATCGGCGTCGAGGTCCGGGTGTTCCCGTACGCGTGAGCCGGACGGTCATTTCCCGCGTTGTGCGTGAACAGAGCGGAATGATGATGCGAGATGTAGATAGCAACGCCGAATTGCGCAAAAGCGCCAGCTTTGCGGACTTTCCGATACACGCGCTTATGTGCGTGCCACTAACCTTCGAAGGAAGAGTCACAGGCGTCATTTACCTCGACACTCAGGACGCGCGCGTGCGCTTCGATGAAAATCACCTGCAGATGCTTACTGCCATCGCCAGCCTGGCGAGTCTTGCTCTAGACAACATCGCGTATCTTGAGGACCTCCAGCAGCAGAACCGCGAGTTGCGGACCCAGATCACCGTAGAGCACAACATGGTGGGATCGAGTCCCCGGATTCGCGAAGTCTTCGAGTTTATTCGCCGAGTCGCGCCAACCGATTCCACTGTTCTAATTCAGGGCGAGAGCGGAACCGGAAAAGAGCTGATCGCCCACGCCGTTCACAGCAATAGCCAGCGCGCTGGTGGACCTTTTATTCCTATTAATTGCGCCGCGATCGCCGAGACGCTGTTGGAAAGCGAACTGTTCGGATACGAGAAGGGCGCATTTACCGGGGCAGTGACTCAGAAAAAGGGAAAGATCGAAGCCGCGACGGGCGGAACGCTGTTTCTCGACGAGATCGGTGAGCTTGCTCCGCCGCTGCAAGCCAAGCTGTTGCGTGTTTTGCAGGAGAGGGAATTCGAGCGAGTTGGCGGCACGCATCCGATCAAAGTCGATTTGCGGCTCGTAGCTGCTACTAATCAGGATCTGCAAGACGCTGTTCAATCGGGAAAGTTTCGCAAGGATCTGTTTTACCGCCTAAACGTCGTGTCAGTTACAGTCCCTCCACTGCGTGACAGACGTGAGGACATTCTGCAACTGGCGGAGCATTTCATCGCGAAAACGGCGAAGAAGTGCAATGTTCGCGCAAAATCGCTCTCTCCCGAAGCCAAGTTGTGCCTCACGAATTATGACTGGCCGGGCAATGTGCGCGAGCTGGAAAACGCCATCGAGCGCTCACTCGTGCTCGGGTCAGCGGACACGATCCTAGTCGAAGATTTGCCCGATGCGATTTCGGAAACTGCAACACCTGCAGGAGCGCCGGCTACAAAATACGCCGGCGCGATGAAAGACACGAAGAAGCAAGTGATTCTTGATGCCCTTCAAGAGGCCAATGGAAGTTATATCGAAGCGGCTAAGTCGCTCGGCCTTCATCCAAATTCGCTGTTGCGTCTGATTCGCCGCCTGGATCTGAAACTTGAAGTGAAGCGAATGAGCGGCTAGCAGCTACGAGAGTGGCTGCTCCGAGGCATTGCGCAATGTTTCGGCCGCGTTCTCAGGCGTGATGTCGCGTTGCGGACACGCCAGCATTTCGTATCCGACCATAAATTTGCGAACCGTCGCCGATCGCAGCAGCGGCGGATAAAAATGAGCATGCAGATGCCACTCGGAATGCTCCTGTCCGTCGGTTGGACGCTGATGAAATCCCATGGAATAAGGGAATGGCACGCCAAAGATGTTGTCATACCGCGCGGTAATTCGTTTAAGAATATCCGCCAGCCCGCGCTGTGCGTTCGCGCTTAGCTGGTCTAATCCGGTCACATGTTCGCGAGCAAGCACCAGTACCTCGAACGGCCACACAGCCCAAAATGGAACGACCGCCGCGAAGTATTCGTTAGCGCAGACCGTCCTCATTCCGCTGGCGTGTTCTAATCGCTGATACTCGCAAAGCAGGCACTTGCGATGCTCTTTTCGATAATCGGCCTGGGCCTGGAGTTCGGAAGCGGGATAATTCGGAATCGTTTGGTTAGCCCAGATCTGACAGTGTGGATGCGGATTGCTGGCGCCCATCATCTCTCCCCGATTCTCGAAGATCTGAACGTGGTTGATCCAATCAACTGCGCCGAGTTCCCGGTATTGGTCGGCCCAAACACCTACGACCCGCGTTACGTCATCGAGTTCCATATTGGAAATTGTGAGATCGTGACGCGGGGAGAAGCAGATTACTCTACAGATCCCTCGTTCTGCCTCAGCTTGAACAATCCCGCCGGAATCGATCACACCGGAGACCACGTCTGGCACCAGGGCCGCATAGTCGTTATCAAAAACGAACGTGCTGTCATATTTAGGATTCTTGTGTCCGCCGGCGCGGGGATTGCCGGGACATAAATAGCACTGTGGATCGTAGGCCGGGCGCTTTTCCGAGGCAGTCTTCTCAACCTGCCCTTGCCAGGGGCGTTGGGTGCGCTGAGGTGAGACCAACACCCACTCCCGCAGCAAAGGATTCCAGCGTCGATGCGGGCTCTTAGTCAGATCGCGCATCGATCATCCGACTTGATTTGCGCCGTCGGCCGCCGTAGAGATATAGATTTCGGGAGTTAAGCCAGTGGTCCGCTTATACTCGGCTGCGATCTTGCTGCGGAACTGTTCCGCGTGCTCGACCGCGACCAGATTAATGGTGCAGCCGCCGAAGCCGCCGCCGGTCATACGCGAACCATAGACGCCCGGCTGGCCGGTCGCAATCTCGACCATCACGTCGAGCTCACGGCAACTCACCTCGTAATCGTCTCGCAAGCTCGCATGTGATTCTCGCATCAGCTTGCCAAATCCGCTTAGATCGTCTTGCTCGAGCATGGCGGCTGCGTGCTGTACCCGCTGGTTCTCGGTTATGACATGACGGCAGCGGCGATAAATCGCGGCTGGAAGTTTCTCTTCATATCTTTCGAGCTGCTGCACGCATACGTCACGCAGCGACGTAATGCCAGGTATGAATTTCCGCAGGATGCTGACGCCCTCCTCGCATTCCGTTCGCCGCTTGTTGTATTCGCCCGATGCGTGCTCGTGTTTCACCATGGTGTTGCAGATTACCATTCGCGACCGAGGCGCCAGCGGCAGCAAAGTGAATGCGAGACTGCGGCAGTCCAGCATCAGGGCATGATCTCTAGTGCCATTGCAGGAGATGAACTGATCCATGATTCCACAGCGCATTCCGACGAAGTTGTTTTCCGCACGCTGGCATAACAAGGCTAGTTGAGTTCGATCAACGGGCCAATTATTGATAGTGAGCAGGGAAAACGCCGCTGCAACCTCTATGGCTGCAGAGGAGCTTAGCCCGGACCCCATCGGAACTTCACCGCGAATAAGTATGTCTGCGCCGGCCAATGTATTGCCGGACTGCCTGATTTGATCAATAACTCCGACTACATAATCCGACCATGAATGCTGAGGCCGCAGACCATCCGTGAGGCGGAGGGAAATAGACTCTGCAAAAACGTCAGAGCGGATGTTCACTGCTGAGTCCGAACGCTTGGCTATCGCCAGCCAAGTGTAGAAGTCGATGGCGGCCGGCATAACGAACCCTTGGTTGTAATCGGTATGCTCGCCGATCAGGTTCACGCGTCCCGGGGCGCGAAATAGTTGAGGCTCGCTGCGGTAAATTCTCCGGAACTCCTGCTTGAAGCTCTCGATGTCCATCGGCTAGGAGGGTTTTATACCAGCGACTTCTGCGTATTCGCGAGGGTGCTTCTCCATCCAATCCCAGGCACTGGCCACGATGTCATCAAGCTTGGGATACTGCGGAGTCCACTTTAGCTCCTGGCGAATCCTTTCGGAGCTGGCTACTAACACCGCAGGATCTCCCGGACGCCGCGCCGCTTCGACTACCTTGATCTGCTTTTGAGTGATTCGACGAGCCGAATCGATCACCTGGCGCACACTGAAGCCGGTCCCATTGCCCAGGTTGTAGATAAGCTTATCGCGCGCCTCGAGCGCCTCGAGCGCAAGCACGTGCGCTTCGGCCAGATCGCTCACGTGGATATAGTCGCGAATGCAGGTTCCGTCTTCTGTCGGGTAATCCGTTCCGAAAATGGAAACGTGATCGCGAAGCCCTGCGGCAGCTTGCAAGATAATTGGTATCAGGTGCGACTCCGGGTCGTGTCGCTCGCCCGAACGGCCATTGGATCCTGCTGCATTGAAATATCGAAGGCTCGCATATCGCATGCCATGAATGCGATGGAACCAGGTCAGCATCCGTTCTACCAGCAGCTTCGACTCACCATAGGCGTTGGTCGGCTTCAGCTCATCATCTTCCTGAATTGGGATTCGTTTTGGTTCACCGTACAGCGCGGCGGTCGATGAGAAGATAAACTTTCGAACTCCACTCGAGAGCATCGACTCAAGCAAAGTCAGTGTGAAGGCCGAGTTATTGCTGAAGTACCGTTCCGGCACCTTCATCGATTCGCCAGCCTCGATCAAAGCGGCGAAATGCAGTACCGCCTCGGGACGGTAGTCGCGAAGGAGACGATCGAGGCGCTCACGATCGGCGATGTCTCCCTGGACCAACCTGATTGATCTTGGGACAGCTTCGGCGTACCCCTTGCTCAAGTTGTCATAGACGATTACTTCATAGCCGGAATCAAGCAGTGCTTGGACGGTCGTCGCGCCTATGTATCCAGCCCCGCCGGTGACAAGAGTTCTCATCTTCACCTGATTGTACCGATAAGTTCTGTGGAATCTGGTGTTCGCCCGTTTTAATAAACCCGTTCCATCTAATGTGAATTGAGGTGCGGCCTAGTCTCGCGCTGCTTATTACGCGAAATCCCAGCCGAGAGTGATTGGGCTGCCGATGCCTTCGACTTCAAGCGCCAATGATCTTGAAATCAAAGGAGTTGGTCGATCAGAGCACCCGTTCACTGCGGGTGATGCTCATCGGTAACTAAGGACGCTGTTGACGACAGCCTCGGTCTCGAATAGCATGTGAGCACTGCTTATGTCTCTTCGCCGAATTTCGATGGAAATTACAATGACAGGCACAGGTGTGCCCACAACTTCGGCGGAGGGAAGTAGTTAAGCAATAAAAAGTTCTAAAGAGACCCAAACCCACCGCCGAAAGCGGTGGGTTTTTTATTTGCGGTCGAGCGAGTGACGGAGGACCCAATGCTCGTAATGAAGTTTGGCGGTACCTCAGTGGAATGCGCCGAAAG
>DATLKS010000585.1:0-1809 GCA_035538255.1 Terriglobales bacterium | reverse complement strand
CAATCGTCTTCACGAGCTCCGGCACTCCAGCGCCGTCGGTTGCGATAGTTTTTACGATGGGCGGCACCCAATCATCGCGGCGGATGGCCAGTGTCTGCATCGCGCGGATCTCGCGCTCCACGCGGTCGGCGCCTTCGCGGTCGCTTTTATTGATTACGAACACGTCCGCGATCTCCATAATTCCAGCTTTGATGGTTTGAACATCGTCTCCCATTCCAGGAACCAGAATCACGACGGTCACATCGGCCAACCGAACAATATCAATTTCGTCCTGCCCGACTCCAACGGTCTCCACCAGCACCATGTCTTTACCGGCGGCATCGAGCAGCGTGGCAACATCGGCAGTAGCAGGCGCAAGGCCCCCGAGAAATCCTCGAGTCGCCATGCTCCGAATATAGATTCCCGTATCGGCATGATGCGCCTGCATGCGAATTCGGTCTCCGAGGATGGCCCCGCCTGTATAGGGGCTGGTTGGATCGACGGCGATGATGCCGATGGTCTTGTCTTGCTTGCGGTACTCCCGCGCCAGCTGATCGACCAGAGTGCTCTTGCCAGCTCCTGGTGATCCGGTAAGCCCAGCCACAGTTGCGTTTCCACTATATGGAAACAGGGCTTTCATTAATCGAATTGCCTGAGCCGAGTCGTTCTCAATAGCCGTAATTGCGCGCGCCAGCGCGCGAACGTCTCCGGCACGAACCCGCTCCACAAAGGTATCGAGTGAATTTACGAGTGGCTTCTCAGTATCAGTCCGAACGGGCATGACGAACAGGACAGTGTATAGGACGAGGCCGACGAGCTTAGGAGCTGAGCGGCTTAGAAGCTTAGTAGCTCTTCAGCAATTGCCTGGCAATCACCAGCCGCTGGATCTCGCTGGTGCCTTCGCCGATGGTGCACAGCTTGACGTCGCGATAAAACTTCTCGGCGGGATAGTCCTTAATGAATCCATAACCGCCATGGATTTGCACGCCTTCATTGGCGCAGCGCACCGCCACTTCACTGGCGTAGAGCTTGGCCATCGACGACTCTTGCGTGGTCTTCATGCCGGCATCTTTCATCGACGCAGCGCGCAGCGTCAGCAAACGAGCAGCTTCGATCTCCGTCGCCATATCGGCGAGCTTCCACTGAATAGCCTGGAAGTCGCTGATCGGCCGGCCGAACTGCTTGCGCTCTTTCGAGTACTTGAGCGCTGCTTCGAAAGCGCCTTGTGCAATGCCGAGCGAAAGGGCCGCAATAGAGATGCGTCCGCCGTCGAGCACGCGCATGGCATCGATGAATCCGTCGCCTTCTTTCCCCACGAGGTTCTCAGATGGAATAACGCAATCTTCGAAGATAAGCTCAGCGGTGTCGCTGGCGCGCAGTCCGAGCTTGTTTTCTTTCTTTCCCGGACGAAAGCCCTTCGTGTCTTTGTCGACAATGAAAGCGGACAAGCCATGCGTGCCGGTGGTCCGATCCGTCACGGCGATAATCACCGCCACATCGGCGTAATGACCATTAGTGATGAAGGTCTTGGTCCCATTCAGTACCCAACTACGGCCTCGGCGAACGGCAGTCATACGGGCGCTTCCGGCATCGGAGCCGGAGCCGGGTTCCGTCAAACCCCAGCAGCCGATGAATTCACCTGAAGCCAATTTGGGAAGATACTTGCGCTTTTGCTCTTCGTTGCCAGCAACGAAGATGTGATTCGAGCAGAGGGAATTGTGAGCCGCGACGATGATGCCAATCGATCCATCTACGAGTGAGAGCTCTTCGACGGCGATCACATAATCCACATAACCCAGACCGGCGCCGCCATATTCTGCAGGGAAGCAA
>DATLKS010000584.1:0-4529 GCA_035538255.1 Terriglobales bacterium | reverse complement strand
ATGGCAACTTCCTTTCCAATTTGTTTCCTCAGATTTAACTGATCCCCTAGTGGAGTTCTTCACCCCAGCGACGAAACTTCAGTTTGTTCGCGTGTTCGAAGAATTGGATCGCCCGAGCGTGACCGTTGTGGAACAACCCGGCCTTGCGGCGGGGGCAGCAGCTTCCCGTCGATTAGGGTTCGCAGTGCATTGCGGAACGAGTCCTCGGTGTCAATCGTCTTTGTGAAACCAGCCTGGCGCAATTTGATCGTGCTCACGAACGCTCGAGGTCCTTCCGGGGCTCCGTAGGCGAACGCGAAGTCGGTATGTTGGTCCCCGTGACCGACCAACTCCCGCAGGTTTTGTGATCGCAGATCGTGCTTTGCGACGATCCGGGTCCAAACGTCCGCGTTTTTCTCGAGGTAGGCGGCCACGCTCATCGGCATGTCTGCCCCGGTCTGGACACCGAGTGTTTCGGCCAGACCAGGCCACAGGCTACGCCACTCGAAGACGTCGCCATTAGTGATGTTGAAGGCCTCATTAGCGGCCTGGGGCGACTCTGCCGCCCAGACCATCACCTCGCCGACCAGATCTGCATCTGCGGCTTCCCACACAAACGAGGGGCCGCCAGGGAAGCTGAACGGCTCACTCTTCTCTCGCCGAATCGCGGCGTAAACGCCGATAGCGGGGAGTACGTTTAGCGCGCCCGGAGTCGGCCCGGTGACCAGTTGCGGGCGCAGTGCAGTGTAATTGAAGCCGTGCCGGGCCCCCATGGCGCGCACATAATCTTCGTGATCGAAGAAAAAGTTGTCGTGGTCCTTACGGGCGTCACGTTCGCGGGCGGGGATGGGAATCGGATGCAGGTGCACTCCGTAGACCTTCGTTCCCTGTAGGATGCTGATGTGCTTGAAGCCGGCGGCCGCGCGCACAATTGGCTCCACCACGTTACGCAGCATCGTGTTGTTAGTCTCGATCTGATCTTTGCTGGACCAGCCAGCGACCAGTTCGGGCTTCTCGTGTATGGCCGTGTAGGCGATGTGAGTCACGTCGGTCAGCGACTCGAACGCAGCGCGAGTCGCTTCCTTATCGCGCAGGTCGACCGACAGAAAGTTGATCTCCCGGCCGCTGGGCAGCTCGGGCTTGCGCCGCGAGACCCCGACCACCTCCCAACCCGCTGAAAGAAACTTCTCAGTTGCTGCAACACCAAGCAGGCCGCTTGCGCCAGTGACCAGCACCTTCTTCCTGTGAGCGGTTTTGTTCATAGTTTGGCAACCTCGTTTCTGGGTCTCCACCTTCGGTTTGCCCTTGTTTCCGATTTTTTTCGGTACTTTTGCGGTTTCGAGTCCATGACTATCACAATCGAGGTTTGGAGCTTAAATCTGAGCTGCGCCGCCATCGACGAAGAGTTCAATGCCCGAGATGTAACTGGCTTCGTCGGAGGCGAGAAATGCGACAGCCTTGGCAATTTCGTCAGGATCTCCCATGCGGCCGAGTGGAACGTTCTTTGCAAGATCGTTCTTCAGTTTTGTGAGCGCATCACCCTGCAACCACCCTTCGAAAATCGGAGTATCGATATGGCCAGGACTGATTGCATTCACGCGAATACGCCTCTCGCGGAGTTCGTTCGTCCAGGTTCGTGCGAAGGATCGGACAGCTGCCTTGGTGGCACTGTAAACGCTGATGCCTGGGAAGCCCTTGGTTGTGGCTATCGACGCGTTCAGGATGATTGATCCCCCATCCTTCATCAATGGTAGTCCTTTCTGAACTGAGAAAAACAGTCCTTTGACATTTGCGTCGAAGTGGAGGTCGAAGAATTTCTCGTCCACAGTCCCGAATGGTGCCTGTAGTGCGATTCCGGCATTCGCAAATATCACGTCGACCTTTCGACCGTACCCTTTGACGGCTTCATACAGTCGGTCGAGGTCGCTCAGGTTGGCAACATCGCCCGAAACACCTGTTGCTTTCTCGCCGATTTCAGCCAGAGCTGCTTCGAGCACATCCTTGCGGCGGCCGGTGACGAACACATGGTCCATGCCTTCTTGCAGGAATCGCTTTGCCGTGGCGAGGCCCATGCCACTCGATCCCCCGGTGATCACTCCGACTTTGCCGGACAGCTTCTTTACACCGCCGTCCACTTGTGCTGCAGGGTGGCTGCGACTGTGGGAAGGATCTCTGTCAATTGCGGTACTCATATCTGCCTTCCATTCCGTGCGGGGTCTGACCGCCGCACACTCAGATTGGAGACTAGAATCGCTGATACGATTCATCGCATGTTTCAATCATGCTGATAGCCATTGGTGATCAGATGGAAACTTCGGCACCTTTGGTACTTCACGGCAGTTGTGCAATGGAAGAGCTGCCGCGAAGCTTCCCGGCGTATTCATGTCGCGCAGTCCGCAATCAGCCAGACCGTCGCGGCCCTCGAGGACGAGTTAGGGCGAAGCATTTCCGGCGCACTAAGCGGGCTGCGCAGCCTACCCGCGACGGTGAAGTTTTTTATGCGGAAGCGCTGCGAACTTTGGCCCAGGCTGATTCGGCTGTAGAGAGCGCCAGGAGAGCGGCAAGGGGCGAGACAGGCAGACTATCCATGGGATTCCTCGGCTCTGCGACATCCGCATTTCTTGCCGAATTGGTGCGCAAGTACAAGGCTCAATATTTCGGGTGTGAAGCTTACCCTGCAAGAGCTCACTCCGGTTCAATAGGACAGGGCTTTCGAGAATGGCCTGATCGACATTGGATTTACCCGGACTTTGACCCCTGAACAAAGCAGAATCTTTTCATCGCGGGTTTTATATACCGATCCGATGATGGTGGTGCTGCCGCGTTCGAAATGGGCCGGCTCAAAGAGAGTCCGCATTGCTTGAATTGGCACAAACCAGTTCGGCGCTCGCCATCCGCATCGGTCATAGACGTTGCCCGGATGCTTCCCGGGGAGAAACTTGGCGCAGAGCCTCGCGGAGCCATGTGTGCCGCGCGTCCGTAGTGAGCCTGGGGTGCCACACCATCAAGAAATGAAATGGCTGTAATTCCCGGGGCGCAGTTACCAGTCGCAACGCAGAATTTCTCTCCACCATTTGCCGCATGCCATTGGTCAGAGTGAGCACGAGATCCGTGCCAGAAAGGCAACTGAGGGCCGCGCCAAAATAGGGCATGCGGACAGACGAGTGGCGCTTTGCACCCAACGCAGCAAGCTGCTTGTCCGGGATGTTCTGCACACCTGGAAGAGTTGTGACAATAAGGTGCTCCGCAGCCAGGTACTGCTTCAGTGTCAGGCGATCGCCACATTGCTCTGCCGGGCAACAGCGCAGATCCAGTCCTCGCGATAAAGCTTCTCCGAGCTGAAGTGAGCGGGCAGCAAGCCGTCGTCAATGTGCAGAATGAGGTCAAGCTTTCCGCGCTCCAGCATGTCCACAGCATCAGCCTGCCACGGTAAGAAATCAAAGTTTACCTTATAACGTTCGGTCGTATAGCGGCGGCACAAGTGCGGCAGGAGTGCGATGCAAACATTGTCAGGGCCAGAAATGCGGAAATTGCTCCGCTCCCTTTTCGGATCGAAGACGCTTGGCACAACCAGGCCCTCTATTTTGGGAAGGAGCTGTTCAAGTTCCTGGAGAATCTTGCGGCCTCGCAACGTGAGCTCAAACCCTGAGGACGAGCGAATCACCAGTTCGTCCTGAAACATGGAACGCGTGCGTTGAAGGGCGCGGCTGACAGCCGGTTGACTGAGCAATAGTCGGGCGGACGCTTTGGTGACGCTTTTTTCCTCGGCGATTACTGCAAAGATGATCAAGAGGTTCAAGTCGACTTGTCGCAGTTTCTCTATACGCATACAGGCTATGAATATTATGCATGGGACGTATGCTGAATGAAAGCCATCTACTGGAGTGTGGCAACGGTTGTAGGCCACACAGAAAGGGCGAAAGCGATGACACAAAAGCAACAAATTGAGAATCACGGGGAGCTTTCCGAGAAACGAATTGTAGTGCTCGGAGGGTCGTCTGGCATCGGGCTAGCAGTGGCGCAACAGGTTGTCGCACAAGGCGCGCGAGCAATCATCGCGTCAAGTAACGCAGACCGGGTTAAACAAACGGTCGCAACGCTCGATGGAAAAGCTGAAGGGCACACGCTCGATCTCTCGAATGAGCGCGACATTCAAAACTTCTTTCAGAAGATCGGTGATTTCGATCATTTGGTCTTCACTGCCGGCGACACGCTGCAATTGAATGAGCTTGGAGCGACGGACCTTACCAAAGCCCGACATGCTTTTGAGTTGCGCTATTGGGCTGCTCTGGCTGCGGTCAAGTACGCAAGCCCGCATATCCGCAAGAACGGCTCGATCGTGCTTACAACCGGAGTCGCAGGCCGGCGCCCGCACAAGGGATGGACAGTGGTCGCAAGCCTCTGCGGAACTATCGAAGCCCTGACGCGTGCCTTGGCGGTCGAGTTGGCTCCGATTCGTGTCAACGCGGTATGTCCTGGCGTCGTTCGAACGAGCCTGTGGCAAAGCATGAATGCAGACGCCAGGGAACACCTGTACGAAAGCGTTGGCA
>DATLKS010000583.1:0-1662 GCA_035538255.1 Terriglobales bacterium | reverse complement strand
GCGGTCCTGGAAGACGCGGTCGCGATTGGCGGAGGTTTCTGTATCGTGTCGCGATCCTAGCGCCCGCGTAAGACATAGAATTTCTACGCTGCCCAAGATTGTCCAACTTGGAGGAGCTCCGCGATGAGTGCCCCCGAACACTACCAAGCGATCGTCATCGGTTCAGGCCAGGGCGGAACTCCGCTGTGTGCGACGCTCGCCGTGGCCGGACTTCGAACCGCGGTGATAGAACGCCAGCATGTGGGCGGCACCTGCGTCAACGAAGGCTGCACGCCCACGAAAACCATGGTGGCCAGCGCGCGGGTCGCATACCTAGCGCGTAGAGGCGCTGACTATGGCGTTTACACAGGAAACATCCGTGTCGACATGGAACGCGTCCGGCAGCGCAAACGCGACATTGTGGACAGCTTTCGTGACGGCAGTCAGAAGCGCATTGAAAAGACAGCCAACCTTGATCTCATTTTCGGCGAGGCCAGTTTCAATGGCGCTAAGTCCGTGCTCGTCCGTCTGCGAGACGGCGGCCAACGCACACTCACTGGCGACCGGATCTTCATCAATGCCGGTACGCGCCCAGATGTGCCAGCACTCGACGGTCTGAAGGAGATCTCCTTTCTCGACAGCACTTCCATCATGGAATTGGACACTGTTGCCGAACATCTGATTGTTCTCGGAGGGGGTTATGTCGGACTGGAGTTTGGGCAGATGTTCCGCCGCTTCGGAAGCCGCGTGACCATCGTTCACCGACATCCGCATCTGCTCACTAAAGAAGACACCGATGTTGTGCACGAGATTGAGAAAATTCTGACCGAGGACGGCATTGACCTTCTGCTGGAAGCGCGCGCATTGAAGGTATCCCGCAACGTAAGAAATATCGGAGTTCAGATTGAAACCAAGCAAGGTGTCCATGCCTTAGCCGGTTCGCACTTGCTCGTCGCCACGGGGCGAACACCAAATACTGATTCCCTGAATATCAAAGCGGCTGGTATTGAGACCGATGCACAAGGGCACATCAAGACCAACGCACAACTGGAGACGAACGTTTCAGGCGTCTACGCTTTGGGCGACATAAAGGGTGGTCCGGCTTTCACTCACATCTCCTACGACGACTATCGCGTCATTCGGTCCAATTTGCTGAAAGGCGGCCATGCCAGTATTGCAGGACGGCTGATTCCGTACACAGTATTCATCGATCCCCAGCTGGGGAGAGTCGGCCTCACAGAGAGCGCGGCGCGATTCAATGGAATGGATATCGAGATCGCCAAGATGCCGATGCGCCGGGTGGCGAGGGCTCTTGAGGTGGATGAGAGTCGAGGATTCATGAAGGCGGTACTCGATGCCAAGACGCAACAGATTTTGGGCGCGGCGGTGTTGGGTATCGAAGGCGGAGAATTGATGTCCATGATTCAGATAGCCATGATGGGCCGTGTGCCCTATACAGCGCTTCGCGACGCTATTTTCGCTCATCCCACCTTAGCGGAGTCGCTCAACAATCTTTTCCTCACGCCGCTCCGAGCTGGTGGATGAGCCGCGTGTGTCTCAAAGCCGATCCCGCACACGGTGCTATCACCTAGTATCGGCAAGTCCAACCGAGCAGAGCGCCACCTCCCCTTCAGCGCAGGGAACCATTGTCACCCCTCTGCAGGGAATTTAGGGTCAGCGTTT
>DATLKS010000582.1:0-2434 GCA_035538255.1 Terriglobales bacterium | reverse complement strand
GATTCCGGGCTGATGGTGATCAGCGTTCCGGGATCGATGTGATCAGTCGTCGGAGCGAAGCGACGCTGGCGGTTGGATTTTGCAGAAAGTGATCACGATCGTCAAGCTTGTTGTTGTTGAAGCTGTGCGAAAAGTGGAAATCGTTTTGTGATTTCCAAGGGCGTTGTTTGCCCGGCTTTTCCACAGCTTTTCGCCGGCCGATTCGTGTTCACTTTTCTCCTTTCACCCCTTGTTGTTTGCGTATGGAGTCGCCGCGCATATCGATGCGGTGAGCGTTGTGAACCAGACGATCGAGAATGCTGTCCGCCAGGGTAGGGTCTCCGATCTGCTCGTGCCAACGGGACACCGGTAGTTGGGAAGTCAGGATCAGCGAGCGGGTCTGGTAGCGATCTTCAGCGATCTCCCAGAAGTCTCTTCGCTCGGCTTCGGACATAGGGGCCATGGCCCAATCATCCACCACCAGCACGTCGATGCGGTTCAGCCGCTTCAGAAGTTGCCGCAGGCTGCCATCTGCCCGTGCCAGGTTCAGATCGCGGAACAGCGCCGCAGTCCTGGTGTAGTAGACCGAGTAGCCATCGCGACAGGCTTTCTGCGCCAGTGCTGAGGCGACATAGCTCTTGCCAACGCCGGTGGGACCCAACACGAAGATATGTTCGTGGTTCTTCACCCAGGCGGAGTCCTGAGCAAGTGCACGGATCACACTCTTTTGGAGTCCTCGTTCGGCACGATAGTCGATGTTCTCCACACAAGCAGCTCCCTTCAGACGGGAGGCGCGAACTCGCCGGGCCAGCGCCTGGTTCTGCCGCCAGTTCCACTGGTGATCGACAAGTAGTGCCAAGCGATCTAGAAAGCTCAGCTCCCGCGTGGCTTCCTCTTGTTCCTGCCGCTCGAGTCCTTCGATCATTCCTTGTAACTTCATAGCCTGAAGTTTTTCCGTCATCGGTTGTCGTAGCATCGGTCTCCTCCTTACTCGAAGTACTCAGCGCCACGAATGTTGTCGTGCGGTGGCGGAGGCAGCAGCGAAGGAAGTTGTTCGGTGAGTGGCTGTTGGTCGAGTGAGTTCTTCAGGATCGACTTCACGCTCTGATAGCGGCAGGCGCCGCTCTCGAGCGCGCGGTGAGCAGCTGCTTCCATCCGGGTTGCTGAATACTGTTCGGCGAGCCGGATGATGCCGAGACAGGATCGGTAGCCCATCTCCGGATGCGGCTTCTCGGCCAGGATCCTCTCGAAGAGTCGAGCGGTGTGCGGTCCGAGCTGCTCCGCCCAGTGCACCATGCGCGAGGGGGTCCACTCTAGATGCGCTTGATGGCTCTTGGGCCGATGCTCTATCTGTGTGAACGCCTGCCCTCGTCCACGACCACGGAGATGCGAAGCTACACGCTGCCCCTTGTGAAAAATCTCGACTGTCGTCGGTGTGGCTCGCACTTCGACCAACTCTTGAACCAAAGTGTAGGGCACGCTGTAGAAGTTGGCATCGAACGCGATGTGGTAATCGATGTTCACCCGCGCGCGGGACCACTGGCTCATGTCGAATCGTTCGGCCGGCAGGGGACGAAGTGCGGTTCGTTCGATCGCCGCAAACACACTGGCGCGGGATCCTTCCTGCTTCTTGAACGGCCGCTGGTTCAAGCGCTCGAGCAGTTCCCGGATGGCACGGTTCAAATCTTCCAACCGGAAAAACTTCTGATGACGTAGCGCAGCGATGATCCAGCGTTCGGCCACTTGCACGCCGACCTCGACCTTGGCCTTGTCCCGCGGGCGATAGGGCCGCGCTGGCACCACTCCCACGCCATAGTGCATGGCCATCTCTTGATAGGTCGGGTTGAGATCCGGATCGTAGCGGCAGGCTCGGCTCACTCCCGTGCGCGGGTTATCGGGGACCAACAAGCGAGGAACTCCACCAAAATACTCAAAAGCGTGCATGTGGCAGCTGAGCCAGGCCGTCAGTTGCTGATCTCGTGTGGCTTCGGCGTAGGTGTAGGAACTCGCGCCCAACACCATCACGAACAGCGAAGCCGGCCAGATCTCGCCGCTAACGGGATCGTGCACCGGGATGGTCGCTCCGGCCCAGTCCACGAAGCCCTTCTCGCCGGACTTGTGCTCCTGGCGCAAAACCACATCCTGCTTCCGCCGCCATCGTCCGTACAGCTCGCAAAAGCGACTGTAGCCATAACCCTCCGGATGCGCTTGCCGGTACTCCTCCCAAGCCAGCTGCAGCGTCAGATGGGGATGTCGTTGAAGCTGTTCTCTGAGGTCGGGAAAATCTGGCAGGACTCGTGGTCGTTGTTTCACCGGGTGGCGGTTACCGAAAAGCGCCTCTTCGAGGCGTTGTTCGTCCCAACCTTCCGGCAGCGGCCAGTGGATCCCTGCTGCTGCCGCCTTCTTCAGGTAGTTATGGACGGCGCCCTGACTGATCGAACAAGCGCGGGCAATC
>DATLKS010000581.1:0-6111 GCA_035538255.1 Terriglobales bacterium | reverse complement strand
GGAAGTGCTTGACGTATTTCGTATCCTTTGGAGCCTCGGCCGGCGGGATCTTCTCTGTGAGGGAGATACCAACTTGTTCACCGTTTGCCGGATCGATGTGAATGCGCTGCGGCTTGCTCATCAGATTGCCAGGCTTCTCGTACCATTGCTGCCCTTCTCCCGTATCGGGAGGAAGTTTTAACGTGTGCCCGTCCGAGCGATGAAAGGTTTCGTAAACGTTAAGTGCCGCCTGAACGTAGTAGTCGCCGCCAGGAATCTGATCGAGGCTGACAAGCGGATATCCGAGAGTGCTGGAATCGACGACTGCGGAATTTCCAGGCGCGAGCGCATCTACATCGAGGCCAAAGAACTGCGCGCTCTCGGCTTCCTCTTCACGGAGCTGGAATCGAGGCTCAGGCTTATCTTCTTTCGCGATTCCAAGCATGATGTGACCATCAAGCGGTTTTCCGCTCAACGAGGCAGGAAAGCTGACCTCAAAGCGTAGTTTCGATGATCGCTGCGTTCCTTTCTTGAGAAGGAAAACACCGCAAACGAGGGAAGCGGCAAGGATCGTCAGAAATACCCAGCTCAGCCTCAAAGCGCGAGGCAGGACATTCATCGATAGACTCCGGAGGATGGATTGCGAATCGTTGATATTAGTGGTTCGGGCAAAAACCGGGCAACTTTTCATATCGGCATTGGATAAAGTTGTAATGTGAATTCTCGGGTAGACGCGACTTCGAGCTTGGTCAGTTCCGCCAAGGAGCGCCGTACTTCATTGCTTCTTGCTTCTGCTCTTTATGTGCTGCTGCTAATCGCCTTCTGGTTCGCCGCACTGCACTTCGACATGCCGGCACGGATTCAGGGGCACATGCTGAGCAGCTTCGCAGCCTTCGCTCTGATCCTCGCTCCCTACTGGTTCTTCGGCTTCGGGCTGGCAGACGTGCTGCAGTCAAGGCTGAGTAACAAGTGGCTGCGGATACTTCTACCGGGATCACTGGCGGTTCCTTATTTCGTCTTTTCAATTCCGCGAGGTGAGTTTCGCTGGGCCTACGCCGCAATCCTGTTTGCGATACCGGTAGTTGCGGCGGCGCTGTTCGAGTTTCTCCCGCAAAAAGGAACTGCCGCGAGCCAAAAGTTCTGCTGGCAAGATTTCGTAGTGGTTTCGCTGTTCTTCCTGCCCGTGGAATTCGGGCTGCTCAGATGGGCGTTTCCCTATTCGGGATTGGGAGCGTTGCCCAAGCTGCTATTGGTCGATTCTGCTTTGTATTGCTATCTCGTTGTGAGAAGGCTTGAGCGCGTTGGCTATGACTTCCGCATCCGAACGCGTGATCTTGCCGTCGGCGTACGCGAATGCCTCTTCTATGCGCCGATCGCCCTTGGGCTCGGCATCGCGATGCATTTTCTGCGGCCACACACCGGAGTACCGTCGGCTCCGCGGTGGCTGGGCGCGGTGCTGATTACATTTTTCTTTGTCGCAATTCCCGAAGAGCTGTTCTTCCGCGGCGTGCTGCAGAATTTGCTCGAAAACCGAATTGGCCATCGCTGGTCGTGGATCATCGCGCCAGTGATCTTCGGTTTTTCCCACTTCAATAAGCCGCTTCCATTTAATTGGCGCTATGTGCTCATGGGCAGCATCGCAGGGATGTTCTACGGCCGAGCATGGCGAGACCGCCGCCGGCTGGCGGCGTCGGCGACGACGCACACCCTGGTGGATGTAATTTGGTCGTTGTGGTTTCGCTGATCCGCGTAGGCTCTCACGCACTAAGAAAGCGGAGAAGGCGATTACCACGTCGCTGCAATCCATTGCATAACGATTTAGCTAGACCGATCCAGCCATACCAATGAAAGCAACAACTTAGCATCAGACCACCAGTTGGTCCAAAAACTGCTTCCGGTTTCGTGGGAGAGTGCGTATGGATAACTTTCGGGCTCGGTTGCTTTCTCTTTTCCTCTGCAGCGCGGCGATTTCTGCGTGTTGCTTCGTTTTAACCGGGTCCGGCCATGCAGACTCCATTCCAGATCCCATCATCGACACCGAACCCGGTTGCTGCTCTGTGGATTTCAACGGCACCATCTCGTTTTTCATTAACATCAGCGACATCAGTACTACCAATTGCACGCCAGATCCTGAGAGCGGTCTCACTACTTGTGGCACCACAAGTTTTATTACCCAGGGCCGGCTCGGAAGCCCAAATGGAACTCTTACTGACATGGTGCTGAGGAATGTTTCACCAAATGCGATAGTAAATCTCGATTTCAAATTCGGAATCGCGGAGACCGCATTTTCAGCCCAGCCGGGCAGTATTTTTTCGCAGGTTATGCCAGTCTCGACATCGGAGGCGATCTATGCTCTTGGCCTGGGAAAAAGTCCAGTTTGCTCAGCTACTAATCCCGATAATTGCATCGGCAACTGTCCCCCAGACAGTAAGTGTGTTCCTTATGATGTTGCAATTGGTTTGAAGAACCTCTTAATCCCGAACTCGCCCGGATATGTCGAAATGGACATAACAGCCAACGTTCCTGAGCCGACAACTCTAGCGTTGATGGTTTCTGCTCTACCTGCAGTGTTGATAGGTGGTCGAAAGCTGATACGATCCTAGGTTTCAGGAGTGGGAGTATTCCTGTACTAGCTGCCGGAATCGGGGTTCCTGCTTTACTGTACTGAGATCGGGTTCGGCAACTGCTATCGCCGGGCGCAATCCCTTGTCGAAAGCTTGCTTCAGAGCGTTGATCGCTGAGTCGCGATCATTCCTCAAGGCTGCAATCTGTGCCTGAAAATACATCAGATCAACGCTGGAGTTGTCGATAGAACGAGCGGCTTCGATCAATCGCTCGCCTTGTGCGACATCTCCTTTCTTCGCATACCAGAGGCCCAACCCTCCCATAGTGATAGCACTGCGCGGATTCACCACCAGTTCCTTTTTGGCCAGCACGATAGCCTTTTCGTAAGTTCCGGCTGCAGCCTCTTTTCGCCCAGACAGCCGATAAGCGTCGGCTAAATTCCCGGCATACATCCACGAGGCGGGAGCTAACTGCACCGCCTTTTCAAAAAGGGAAGTCGCGAGGTCATACTGCTGGAGGTAGTAATACGCGATTCCAAGATTGCTGTACCGAGTCGCTGTAGGAGCAATTTGCAGTGCCTTTTGCAGCGGCTGGATCGCGTCTTGGAATTTACCAGCCAACAAAAGATTGCTGCCAAGATTGCCGTATCCGTAGCCGTTGTCCGGCTCCAGCTCGACCACTTTTCGATATGCAGTGACGGCATTCTCATAATCGCCCGAACCCTGGTAAGTAACGCCGAGCCGGTTGTAGTTCATCCAATAGTACGGATTAATCTCAACCGCCTTCTTATAGGAGGCGATAGCATCGCTAACTCGTCCGGACGAAGCATAAACAGCACCGAGGCGGCGATATCCCTCATCCGAGTTAGGCATGAGCTGAATCGCCTGTTTGAGCTGGTCAACTGCTTCGACCGTATGACCAATCACTGAATACGCACTCCCCAAAGAAAAATGGACCTCAGGAAGTTCCGGATTTAGCTGAGCAGCACGGCGCGCGCTTTCCACCGCCTGATTCGCCCAGCTCGCGTCCTTTTTTCTCTGATACATCGCGATTTGTGCCTCGGCCAGACCGGCAAGAGCGAGCGCAAATCGAGGATCAGCTTTGCTCGCTTGTTCGTACAAATCGATGGCAGATTGAACCTGCTCCGGATCCTTCGCTTGCCGCATCATGGTAGTAGCACGCAAATACAGCTCATACGCACCGACGTTTTCGGTAGGGTGAGCAGCCACCGAAGCATCAACGTCAGGCGTGAGATTCAAACCCTTCACGACTTCGTTATAGATTTCGTCTTCCAGCGTCAAGACATCGCCGGTCATGCCGGAAATTTGCTTTGTCCACGACAGGCGGTTTTGGCTGCCGTCCCACAGCCGGAGGTCAAAGCTGATCTTGTCTCCCGCCCCTCCGCTCAGGGTCCCGAGCAGGAGAAGGTTGGCTCCCAAGTCTCGGCCGAGTTTCTCAGGTTCGGCTGAAGGATTCGCGTTTGCTGCAGCCGAAGACGAAGCGACAGTAACTCCCTTCAACTGAAACAGCCGGGAGTTGAGCGCCTCGACAACGCCGACTGCTACTTCATTCAACTTCTCGTCAGTCCCAACCACGCGAAATGGGACTACTGCGAGCCGCTTGCCTCCTACCTGCGCTGCGGAACTGCCGATAAGAATGCGAATACTCCTCAATATCGGCAGGTATCTGACTGCTGCCAAAGCCACAGCGATGATCAGAACGCTGGAAACAGCTATGACTGCGAACTTTGACGACTGCCCCGTCAGTCGCCGCCGGACTGGAGTCTTGCCCGGAGGCGTAGCTCGCTCAGCGTCCAGATCGTCGAGCACCTCTGAAAATGTTTGATACCGGCGAGCCGGATCCTTTTCCAGGCACCGCATGATGATCCCGGCCAAATACGCTGGCAGCTTGGCATTCAACAGCGACGGGTTGCGCGGCATCGACTGCACCCGGCCCAACATCAGTTGTAGCGAGTTGCCCTGGAAGGGCATGCCGCCGGTCACCATCTCGTAGAGGATCAGTCCGAAGGAGTAGATATCGGTCCGTCCATCGATCTCCCCACACTCCACTTGCTCCGGAGACATATAGCGCGGCGTCCCTAGTACTTGGCCGACCGATGTCATTGCGGTGGCGGCCAGAGCATCCGCCTCCAGCGACTTGGCCAAGCCAAAGTCGGAGACAAACACGCAGCCAGCATGGTCGATGAGTACGTTCTGGGGTTTTAGGTCGCGATGGACGACACCTTCCTGGTGCGCAGCCGCCAGCGCCTGGCAGATCTGTTTGGCAATGTCGATTGCCCGTTGCAGAGGAACGATTTTTTGATCCCACAGCATCTCAGCGAGGTTTTGGCCCTCGATATAGGCCATGGAGATGAACTTCACTCCGCCGGCTTCGCCCAGATCGTGAATGCGCAGGATGTGTTTGTGAGAAATTCGGCTGGCGAGCAAAAGTTCCTGTTTGAAACGCTGCAGGATCTCGGCGTTCGTCATCTGCTCCTGGCGGATGACCTTCAACGCGACCTTCCGGTCGAGCTCCAGATCGTAGGCCTTGTACACGCTTCCCATGCCGCCCTCGCCGAGCTTGCCTTCAACGCGATAGCGCGACCCGAAATCGGGAGCAGGCTCGATCTTTGCGGGGCTGGGGGCAGCCGCCGCGGAGGCACCGCTATTCAGCCCGCCACGCAGGATGGCTGGCTTGGCGCTGCTGGATTGTGCCATCGTGGGAGCATCAAAGCTCTCGAAAAGGCGGCGGTCTTCGCTCGCTGCTCCCAGGATCTGCTCCTGAGCAAAGCTCAACGATGACGTGCAGGAGCTGCACTTCGCGGCATCGTCCAGGTTTTCCGTGTGGCAGACCGGGCACAGCATTGGAGAATGTCGGAAATCATTGTCCAGAACGTCCCAAAATGCAAGTTAAGGGTAAGTGTTACCACGAGCCAACATGTGCCCGCGTTAGGCTGCATTTAGCGCGCAAACCAGCGACAAACCTGACGCGGATTTCATAGACGCTTGGTGCGCGGCTTCGCGGAAATCTCAAGGAATTCTGAGCGTATGTGGCCCCGAGAGATCCGTGAATCCGCGCGCGAAGCGTCCGCGCGATCCGCGTCAGGTTTGGTGCTAGCTGCCGGGGGACTCAAGGCTTCCCCGAAGGCGGTGGTAGTCGCTTGAACGTCTCATCCAATTTGAGGAAGCTTTTGACGCCTGCTCCTCGCAACGCCCTAACCAGCCGGTGCATGGAGACGTTCTTGGTATCCATGTCATGTTCGGCGATCGAGTTAAGGTATTCGTAGTCTTCGTTATAAAGCCATAAGACTGTTCTGCGTTTACGGGTCATGTGGTGAACTCTTGCGCCTGGAGCGGGGGAAACAGGGAGCCGTACAGTCGAGTTGAGAAGGGCAGGATCAAGTCGATCTGCGCTTCTGGTTATAGTTGAGGAGCCGCCGGGCGTGCGGCTCCCGAAGACCGAATTGGGACAAGTCGCCATATTCCAGTTACCACCTGTTGCGTTTGCGAGTCGCGCGGTCACCGGTCGCGCGACTCGCCTCGGAAACCGTCCAGTGGAGGATTGCAT
>DATLKS010000580.1:0-2558 GCA_035538255.1 Terriglobales bacterium | reverse complement strand
AGCGGGCAAAGCGGGCGTGTAAGGTTCGGTCGGGGAGAACTTATGTGCCTGATCATCGCGAAGCGGAGTTTCCCGACTGCTTGGCGAAGTCTCAGCGTGAACTGGAGGCCCCGTCCGGAATCGAACCGGAATTGCAGGTTTAGGAAACCTGTGCTTTATCCATTTAAGCAACGGGGCCACTTGTCGCACCTGGTCCAGCGTGGTTCAGTTTACCGCACTGACATTGGTCGAAGGAGCGGAGCTGGAGTTTCTAAATTTCCGGCTGGCCTTAGACCGGCATGGCCAACAATTCTCTTCCTACATGGCAAGGCCAATGGGGAAGGCTCTACTGTCAAGCGAACCCGCCTCCGTCGACGACGAGGTGAGTGCCTGTCACCCAACTCGACATGTCGCTGGCGAGAAAGAGCACGGCATTGGCAACGTCATCGGGTGTACCGACGCGTCCTAACGGACGTTTTGCAGCCTCCTGCATGAACTCGTCGACATTCTGACCAAGTTGTGCACATTCACTCCGAAGCATCGGCGTTTGAACATCGCCCGGGCAAACACAATTCACCCGAATGTTGTGCTGGCCATGGTCGATGGCCATTGCCCGCGTAAGATTGAGCGCGCCTGCTTTCGCCGCGCAATAAGAAGCGGCCCGTGGGCCTCCCCTCAACGCCCATCCGGAACCGGTGTTGATGATGCTTCCTCCGCCGTTCTGGATCATCTTGGGCACCACTTCGTGCGAGAGCAGGTAGATGCTCTTCAGGGTCACGTCGATGGACCGGTCCCACTCTTCCTCCGGCAATTCAACCACGTCTTTCCGGATCGCAATCCCGGCATTGTTGCAGAGGATGTTGATCTTTCCGAAACTTGCGATTGTGTGGTTCACGGCGTTTCGGCAGTCAGAGCCGCTGCCAACATCGCACTTCACAAAGATGGCTCTTCCTTTTTCTACCCTCAGGTCGGCAACGGTTTCGAGACCGCCTTCCTCGTCAACGTCGAGCACCGCAACCGAAGCTCCCATTTCTGCCAGACGAATAGCGATGCCCCGGCCAATCCCGGACGCGGCTCCCGTCACCATCGCAACTTTTCCATCCAACGAGAGCAACTGACGTGCCCGCTCTTCTAACCTCATGCTTGCGCTCCCGACAATGCGTCCAAAGTCTTGCCCACTGCGGCAAGTGTCAGATCCACATCCTGCTCTGTGTGCGCGAGCGTGACAATAGAATGCAGCGCGGCAGACGGCGTGGTGTAGACCCCAAATTCGAAGAGCTTATGCACGAATTCCCGATAGGCGGCGCGATCCACGTGCTGGCAATATTCCCGATAGTTACGAATCGCGGATTGTTTGGTAAACATGAGCTGGAACATGGGACCCACGCGTTGGATGATGACTGACTTGCCCTTTCTGTGGAACGTTTGATCCAAGCCGACACAGAGCTGGTCTGCCACCTTCGACATATGCTCGAACGCGGCATTGCCGTCTCGCGTCAGAACCCGCAAGCATGCCCTTGCGGCATGCATTCCGACGCGTGAGCCATTGTGCGTTCCGTAGTGCAGCACGCCTCCCCACTCTAGTGCGCCCATCACATCTTTGCGGCCCACGAACGCCGCGACCGGTAAGCCGCTGCCCAAAGCCTTTCCAAAGGTCACAATATCGGGAGCGAGGCGGTAGAACTCCTGGCATCCGCCCGGCGCGATGCGGAAACCGGTTACCGTTTCGTCCAGAATGAAGAGAATTCCATGCTGGCGCGCGAGTTTCTGCACTCCTTGCAAGTAACCTTCAGCGGGAGGAATCACGCCCATGTTGGCCATCACGCCTTCGCTGACGATCGCCGCAATCTGGCCGGGATGATTCTCGATTGCCCGTTTGAGTAAGGGCAGATCGTTCCAGGGCACCACGATCGTGTCGTCGAGCGCGTGCCGATTCAGCCCCGAACTGTCTGCCATTTTGATAGGGTCCGTGCGCAGTCCCAACGCGGTTACCGGCAGCGCATTCGAGCTGGCCAGCACGTCGTCGTACCAGCCGTGATAATGGCCCTCGAACTTCAGGATCTTCGGCCTTCCCGTGCAGCCGCGCGCCAGCCTGATCGCAGCCATCATGGCCTCGGTTCCGGTGTTCGCAAAGCGCACCCGCTCGGCGTTGGGCACGATCTTCTGAATTAGTTCCGCGACTTCGATCTCGACGTCAGTTGCCGTTGCGAAATGCGCTCCGTTAGCCGCAGCCTCCGTTATGGCTGCTGTGACCTCCGGGTGCGCATGACCCAGGGGGAGGGCTCCGAATCCCATCATCCAGTCGATGTACTCGTTGTCATCAACGTCGTATAAGCGCGATCCCTGGCCGCGCTTCATGAAAATGGGATATTCCCCGTAATTGACGGGGCCTCGTGATGATGAACTGCTGCCCTCGATCAATACTCCCAAGGTACGTTGATACAACTGCTCTGACTTCTTCGTGCAAAACGCCAATGAGATCTCCTGTCGCTAATTCCTGTAGCCGGTCAGAAAGCTGAGGTTGAGGGCAAGAATAACCCTTCAATACGGACACCAGCGACTCAGACCGGACTCATTTT
>DATLKS010000579.1:0-1895 GCA_035538255.1 Terriglobales bacterium | reverse complement strand
AGGGAAGTGGTTGCTAGGTTTGGGGATACGCCGAATTGGAATTTTCGCCGGCATGGATCGTCGGGCAAAACTGTCAGAATGTCGTCATTCCGTCCATGCGACTGGATAAGTCAGGGCCGCAATTTCTCCGCGCATGGCGGCCAAAAGGGCGGAAGCGACGGCAAGAGTTTAAGTCCTACACGCCATAGGAGAGTTGCTGTGCGCCCTGGAACCCGCGCTGCAAAAACGAATGCCGAGCTGTACGGATGCAGCGCTGCGGATGACTGCCGTCTATCGGAGCAGCGGTATGTCTAGATTCAATCCCTTCCTGTGGCCCAAGCAGCCCGTAGTTCGGAGCTACGCGATCGCTCTCTTATCGGTCAGCGGAGCGCTTATCATTTCGCGGGTGCAGTTGCTTCATTTGGAAACTGCGCCCGTTTCGCTGTTTCTTTGCGCCGTTATGCTGAGTTCGTGGTTCGGAGGAGTCCGGCCGGGATTGCTGGCGACGATTCTGTCAGGCCTCGCTTTCGATTATTACGTGTTGTCCCCAACGCATTCGTTGGCGGTAAAGCCCGAAGAAGTACCGCGACTCATCGTCTTTACGGTGTCCGCGTTGTTCGTCGCGCTGCTAAGTGCCGCGCAAAGGAGCGCCACGGAATCTCTAAGGAGCACGCGCGATGAACTGAAGGAAAAAGTTCAAGAGCTGCAGAGTGCCAACAAAGCACTCCAGGCAGAGAGTCGTGAGCTTGAGTCTGCGCAAGAATCGTTGCGGCGAGGCGAGGGCTATCTGGCGGATGCGCAGAGGCTCAGCCACACGGGCAGCTGGGCACGGACAGCCGACACCGACCAGATGACGTACTGGTCCGAAGAATGTTACCGCGTGCTTGGTTTTGATCCGCACGGTGGACCGCCTCGATTCGAAGCGCTCTTGCAGCGCGTCCACCCCGAGGATCGAGCCAAGGTCAAAGAAATAACCGAGACGGCACGCCGCGAGAAGGCGGAGTACGAGCTTGAGTACCGAATCGTTCATCCGGGCGGCGACGTCTGCGATATCCACATGGTGGGCCATCCCGTTTTGAGCGCATCCGGGGATCTCATCGAGTTCGTGGGCACGGTAATGGACGTGACCGAACGCAAGCGCGCGGAAGAGTCTTTGCGTCAGGCGCAAGCGGACCTCGCACACGTCCACCGTGTGACCACTATGGGAGAGCTGACTGCCTCGCTCGCACACGAAGTAAATCAACCGATTGCCGCCGCCGTCACCAATGCCAATACGTGCTTGCGCTGGCTTACGCGCGATCAGCCAGACCTCGAGGAAGCGCGAGCGGCAGCCATGCGAATTGTGAAAGACGGGACGCGCGCGGCAGAGATCATCAAGCGAATTCGCTTGCTCTTCAAGAAGGAAACTTCCCAACGCGAGCTGGTGGATATAAACGACGTCATACGGGAGATGATGGTTCTTTTGCGCGGCGAAGCTATGCGCCACTCCATTTTGGTGAGGAGCGAGCTAGAGGAGAACACTCCCCAGGTCGTGGCGGATCGAGTGCAGTTGCAGCGGGTGCTGATGAACCTCATGGTCAATGGCATCGATGCGATGAAGGAAGTAGGTTGGGCGCGAGAGCTCGTCATAAAATCGCAGCACGACAAAAACGGCCAAGCTTTTGTATCCGTCAACGACACTGGCGTGGGTCTGCCGCCGCAGAGTTCGCATCAGGTCTTCGAAGCGTTTTTCACTACCAAACCGCATGGCACAGGTATGGGGTTGTCCATCAGCCGCTCGATTATAGAATCGCATGGCGGCCGCTTATGGGCTGCCAGCAACCCTCCTCACGGAGCCAGTTTCTGTTTCTCTCTGCCCAGCAACGCAGAAGCAAAGGAATGACCCGCTGGCCTCCAGCAAGCTAGTTGACTCTTTG
>DATLKS010000578.1:0-10490 GCA_035538255.1 Terriglobales bacterium | reverse complement strand
CGTTGGTGTGGATTACTTTGCCTCGCGGCTAATGCGCAGCGACCACCGCGTACTGCGGAAGCTGTGGTGGGTACCGCAGGCGGTTGCTACCGGCGGATCGGTTTACTGCGGAACTACGAATTTAGGCAATCGACCGTAAGTCATATCGGGATTCGACATCTCCCGGCAGCGCATCTAGGCGAGTGAATCGGCAGTCGTGTCCCCACGCCAGTGCAATTTCTTGCACAAGTGACTGTACTCCGACACCACGGATTCCGAAGACCATCGGAGTTTCACCTCGATTCCACCCTGTTTTACCTAACTCTGCACTGGACATAAAATTGCAACCTCGCGCGCAGGGAGATTCCTGCGGTGAGGATCACGGTCAAAGGCGTGCTGATTTTCTGCTCTCTAGTTGCTGGCCTAATCATGGCTGAGATAGTTGGGGCTTCCAATCAAAACGACGGATCTGTGCCAACTGCAGCTCTAAGCGGCGGCTTGGCCCGTTAGCTGGCCCACTGAACTAACCCGACGCAGAACGCTCTGCATAGCGGTCACGCAGCCCAATTAAGTACAGCAGAGCGTCGAGACCCATCCGGGAAATGGCGTGCTGGGCGCGATTGCGCACCAGCGGCTTGGCATGAAAAGCGACCCCGAGCCCGGCAACACTTAGCATCGGCAGGTCGTTGGCGCCATCGCCCACTGCAATCGTTTGCTCCAGTGACAATCCTTCCTCCGCCGCAATTTGCTGTAAGAGCTCGGCTTTGCGATTTGCGGTGATGATTTCGCCCAGCGCCTCTCCCGTAATCACGCCATTTTGAATTACCAACTCATTGGCATGCACGAAGTCAAAGCCGAGCTCCTGCTGAAGCTTTCTGGCGAAGCATCCAAATCCTCCTGAGAGAATTGCGGTTTTGTAGCCGAGTAACTTGAGGGTACGCAGCAGGCGATGCGTCCCGCTTGTGATTGGCAGACGAGCTCCCAGCGCAGCGATCGCCGATTCGGGCAAACCCCGTAGGAGTGCCAATCGTTGCCGAAAACTGCTTTCAAAATCAAGTTCGCCGCGCATCGCCGCAGCCGTAATTGCCGAGACCTTCTCGCCGACATTCGCCATCCGGGCGAGTTCGTCGATAACTTCCATCTGAATCAGAGTCGAATCCATATCAAAGGCGACAAGGCGACGATTACGCCGGAAGATCGAATCTTGCTGCACGGCAACATCAAACCCTGCGCGATCAGCCAGCGTAAGTAGAGCGCGGCGAAGCTCGGTTGTGTCGATTCCATCTCCGGAAACATTGAATTCAATGCACATGCGCGGCTCGGCTTCGCTGGCTGCTCCACGGGATGAGAGTCGATCCATGGTGTCGATGTTTATCTCACGAGTCGCGAAGACGTCGGCCACTGCAGCCAGGTGCTCGGCCGACAACTGTTCGGCCAGCACCGTAACGATAAACCGCTGTTTGTGCTGCTTCTGCACCCACTGGCAATACTGTTCTTCTGACACTTTGCTGATGAAGGCGTTAATGCCGAGCTCCCGAGCTCTGGCATCGATCACCTCGCGAAGCGCCTTCAAGTTTGCTGCGGATACCCGCACCATCATGCCGAGTGCAAGCGCGTCATGAATGACAGCCTGCCCAATGTCCAGAAGTACCGCGCCGGACTCGCCAAGCACGTGCGCGAAGGCACTGGTAAGCCCAGGATGATCCTTTCCGGAAATGCTGATCAGCACGATCTCCGACATGAATCGATCATAACGGGTATGCTGTGGCCGGACGATGAACCTCTCATTCGGCGCGGCCCAAGCAGCTGTAATGAAAGTTTTGCAGCCTTTTCCTGCTCAGGAAGCCTCTTATCTTTCACCGTGAATAGCTCAGCACTCCAAACCGATCTGTACGAAATCACGATGGCGGCTGCGTACTTCGACAATCGTCTGAACCGGCCGGCCAGCTTTGAACTCTTCGTACGCGGCCTGCCGGACGATCGCGGATATCTACTCGCCGCCGGTCTCGAGCAGGCGCTCGACTATCTTGAAAACTTCCATTTTGATGCGGAGCAAGTTGCGTTTTTGCGCAGTCAACCTGTATTCGCAAACGTGAGCCGTGAATTCTTCGACTATCTTTCTGCTGTTCGTTTTACTGGATGGGTTTGGGCTGTTGAGGAGGGCACGCCGGTGTTTCCGTTAGAGCCACTCCTGCGAGTCATAGCGCCGGTAATCGAGGCGCAACTCCTGGAGACATATCTGCTGTCCACGATCACTTTCCAAACCAGTATCGCAACCAAGGCTGCACGATGTGTGCAGAGCGCGCAAGGGCGTCCTGTGCTCGAGTTTGGCAGCCGTCGAGCGCATGGTCCTGAAGCCGGAGTGCTCGCTGCTCGCGCTGCGTACATCGGAGGATGCACAGGAAGCTCGAATGTGGAAGCGGCTCATCGGTTCGGGATTCCGATGTTCGGCACACTCGCGCACTCATTCATATCCGCGCATGACCACGAAGAGCAGAGCTTCACAGATTTTGCACGAGTCTTCCCCAGGGACGTCGTCATCCTGCTGGATACGTACGATACACTCGCGGCCGTGGACAAAATCGTGACCGCTGGCCTGCGCCCTTCTGGCGTGCGGCTCGATAGTGGAGATCTGGTTTCACTCTCAAACCAGGTTCGCAGGCGCCTCGATCAGCATGGGCTCACTCACACGAAAATCATCGTCAGCAGCGATCTCGACGAGCATGTCATCACAGCTCTACTGGCTGCCAGTGCACCCATCGACGTTTTCGGCGTAGGCACAGCGCTGGCAACTTCAAAAGATGCACCCGCGCTTGGTGGCGTGTACAAGCTGGTCGAGTTCGACGGAAAACCGCGCGCAAAACTAAGCGCGGGCGAAGAAAAGATCAGCTATCCGGGATGCAAACAGGTGCTGAGGTCTACCGAATCGGGAATTTACACTGGTGACGTAATTGCTCTCGAACAAGAGGAAAGCCCCGGCGCGGAACCGCTGCTTAAACCGGTTATGAGCTCAGGCCGCCGCATCAAAGCCAATGTCAGTTTGGCCGCAATTCGGGCACGAAGCCTTGAGCACACAGCCAAATTGCCTGCGGACGTGCGGCGACTCAGGTACCCTGCCGCGTATCCACTCAGCATCAGCTCGAGCCTCATGCGCCTGCTCGATGACGTTCGCCAGCGCATTAGAGGCGCGGGTCTGCGCGTTGCGTGAGCGCCGGGCAGGGCCACCTCCTCTCATCTTCCTGAATCCAACTTGAGTCGGCGCACGGGAGGAGGTTCACACATGAAAGTTCCATTCATGATCGGACGTGTGTTTTTTGGTGGATTCTTTCTTTATAACGGCATCAACCACTTCGAACAACGCGAAGGTCTGGCGCAGTACGCAAAAGGTAAGAATGTACCCATGCCGGATGTGGCAGTTGTGACAACTGGAGCCGCGCTCATCATCGGAGGCGCGAGCTTGCTTCTTGGCATAAAGCCAAAGGTCGGTGCTGCCGCTGTCGCCGGATTTCTGGCGGGGGTGTCGCCAGTCATGCACAATTTCTGGAGCCATGAAGATCCACAGCAGCGCCAAATCGAGATGATTCAATTCTCGAAGAATATGGCCCTGCTCGGTGGCGCGCTGGCGCTGATGGGCGTCGAAGAGCCTTGGCCGACGAGCGTCCCGGTCGCGCAGCCTGAACCGAAATGGAGCGAATCACGCGCGCGTGTCGCCGCATAAGAAAGGGAATTGAAGACGGAGGGAATTGAACACGGAGGTCACGAAGGACACGGAGGCTGGTCTGCAAGAGTCGGCGTTCTAAGTCGGTCCGAACTCTTGGAACCCTGTAGTTTCTCTGTCATCTCGGTGTCCTCCGTGTTCAATTCTTTTTGACGTTTCTCAACATCCCGCCGCCGCAACTCACAAACCTTTACGTCCTCCGTTTAACGCCTTCGATAACCTAATAGGTTTCGTCTGTTTGCGGATGTTGCTGCCCGCATTGCAGAATGCGAGTACGGTCATTCGCTCTGTGTATTTCTGGAGGACCAAACATGCAGCGCTTCACTGTCTGGCATATTCTCTGCTTCGCCATCATCGCGATCGGTTCTGCTCCCTTATCAGCACAACAGCAGCATTCGGACGATTACACGGTCGGGGCTCCAGTTTTTCCACACTTGCTGGGTCCCTACAAGGCCCACCAGGTCGCTCAGCCTAACCTTACCAACTCGGCGCGGATCAATAATCTGATTCAAAACGGGAATCTCATGCTTTCCCTCGACGATGCGATTACGCTCGCGCTCGAAAATAATCTGGACCTGGTGATCGCACGCTACAATCTACCAATCGCAGACACTGACATTTTGCGCACGAAATCCGGCGCGAACGATCGAGGCGTGAACACCGGTATCGTACAGGGCACGCCGGGAGCAGGTGTGGGAGGCATCGGCGGAGGCGCAACCGGCGGCGGAGCAGGAGGCACGGTGGCGGCTGCGGGAGGCGCAGGCACGGGAGCCGGAGGCATCGTTTCTTCCACACTCGGTGTTGGGCCGCCGGTCGATTCCTTTGATCCCAGCCTTACGGGAACGATGGGATATCAGCACTCAAATTTGCCGCAATCGAACACTGTAATCAGTGGCGTGCCATCGCTTCTGCAGAACACGGGCGAGGAAAACTTTGGCTATCAGCAGGGATTCTCCACCGGCACCCTGCTCAACGTCACCTTCAATAACTCGCGCGTGACAACGAATAGTACGCGGACGTTTCTGGTTCCGCAGCTCAATTCGAACTTCCTCATTCAAGCGCGGCAACACCTGCTTGAAGGCATGAGCCTGGCCTCCAATCGACGTTTCATTGCAATCGCGAAGAATAACCGCGAGATCGCCGACGAAGCCTTTCGCCAGCAGGTGATCTTCACGGTTACTCAGATTGAGACCCTCTATTGGAACCTGGTGACCGCGTATGAAGATGAGAAGGCGAAGGAACGGGCGCTGGCTTCGGCACAGCAGTTGGAGGCAAACAATCGCAAACAGGTGCAGGCTGGAACCATCGCGCAAATCGAGATCGTGAATGCTCAGGCGCAAGTGGCTGCAAGCCAGCAGGCGCTGATCACCTCGCAAACCAATCTTCAACTTCAGCAGTTGCTAATGAAAAACGCGATTACTCGCAACGAGAATGATCCCTTGCTGGCAACCGCTGGAGTAATTCCCACAGACCGCATTCAATTGCCCCCTTCGGAGCCGGTGGTTCCTACTCAAGATTTGATCAATGACGCTTTGCAGCGACGTCCCGAATTGACAGAGGCCCGAATTGATCTGACGAATCGCTCGATCAGTAAGCGCGCGGCCCGTAATGCGCTGCTGCCGACGGTGGATCTAGTGGCAAATTATGGAGGGACGGGACTGGCCGGAGCGCTGAATCCGAACTTCACGACTACTACAGCGCCCGTGGGAGTGACAAGTGGCGGTTACGTCGACGCGCTTACTGCGACCCCCAGCCATCCTTCGTACTTTGCAGGTGTCAGCGTGAATATCCCGATTGGCAATCGAGCAGCACAGGCAGATCAGGTTCGCTCCGAACTCGAATATCGTCAGGCTGAAGTGCGATTGCAGCAGTTGCACAATACGATCGCAATCGATGTACGCAACGCGCAATTTGCGGTTCAGCAAAATCGCGCTGCCGTGGATGCCGCTCTGAAAGCCCGCGAATATGCAAACCAGAGTCTCGATGCCGAGCAGAAGAGGCTGGCTCAGGGCTTGAGTACCACGTATAACGTGCTCACGCAGTTAAGCAACGTCTCGACTGCAGAATCTAATCTGGTAAATGCGATGTCTGCCTATGAATCGTCGAAGCTTCAGCTTGATGTCACTACAGGCCGGACGCTCGAGACACTCGGCATTGATATTAGGGATGCCGAGAGCGGAAACGTGAGTCACATGCCGCATTCCCCTTATGCCGTTCGCGGCAACGATATTGTGACGCAGCCGGTGCCAGCCTTTCAACCACAACAAACCGGGGTCGTGCCATCACCAAAGGGCGAGTAATCACACTCAGATAGATGAAATCAGAACCCTCTCAACCACAACGAACGGGTGATCACATTCTTACCACTCCTTTTACATCTGGTCTCCTTGAAGACCAGGAGCCAACAACCTCACAGAAAATTCCGGTCGCGCGGCAAATCTTCCGATTCGGAGTGGTTGGCGTAATCAACACCATCGTTGACCTCGTCGTTCTGAACGTCCTCATTCTCATCACGCACACCGGCGAGCGGGGCGCAACATTCGCGATGTTCAAAACTGTGGCGTTCGCCTGCGCGGTTCTCAACAGCTACTTGATGAATCGATCGTGGACGTTCAAAGGTGCGAAGACCAAGAATCCGATGCTCGAAGGCTCGCAGTTCATGTTTGTAAGCATTCTGGGTGCAGTAGTCAATGTGGGCAGCTCGTGGTACGTTGCGACATTTACGCATCCCGTTTGGGGAATCAATCCGAAATGGTGGCCCTCATTGGCGGCGCTCGTGGGGACAGCGTTTTCGCTGGGCTTCAACTTTATTGGTTACAAATTCTGGGTGTTCGCGCATAGGAAACACTAATCTCCAAAGATCTCGTGGCCCACAATCAACCGTTTTATTCGTAGACGGGAATCCAAAGGCGGCCGGCTGGAACAATTTCGTAGTGGGATTACTTCTCCACGACTACAAGCTGCCCATTGTCAACTCTTACATCGCTTACAAACTCAGGAAGCCTGAGCTTTTCGCGCGTGGCAGGATCGAGGAGCTTCTTTTGCAGTTGGTCCTGAACTAACGAGATCGGCACGGGCATGCTGCCGATGTGAAAGCTCGTCGGGATGAAATCCACATATCCGTCTTTGCTGCCGACGCGGCCACTGAGCGTGACCACCACGTCTTTCCCGGCCACCTCGGTGGTGAATTGGCCTTTTACTTCGTCCCTTTCAAAAAGAACCTGCTGGTCTCTCAAGGGGACTTGCTCAGGTGAGGCGGAAGTCTGCGAATTCAGAGTGGCTGCAGTCGTGGGCTGTGGGTTCGCGACCGTAAAAGCAGCTGCGACCTCATCCGAGCTTATTCGTGCTTCTGCCCCGGACTGCCCGCTTTGATGCGCCAGCTGAAGCTCGCCTAGTTTCGTTTGAAAGGAGCTCGCATTCGCCGCGACCTTGTCGGCCGGCGTCTGGTGCGCAATCAGTGGCTGAGGATGCCTGAGCATCAAGCCAATCGTGATTATGGCGGTGCCCAGAAAGATCCAGCGCACAAATCGATAGATTCTCGACGAAAGCTCCACTGCACGACCTCGCCCGGAGCTACAACATCACACTTGGTCAGACAGGAACAGATTACTTTCGGTCGGAGGCCGGTTCCTTTTTGGGTGAGGCGACACTCAGCTTGCCGCTGAGCATCAGTCCAAGCATGCGGAAGTCGCTGATGAACGACCACCACGGATGTCCGAAGGTCGCGGGCTTGTTGCCTTCGATGAGGAAGTGCCCCGTCCAGGCGAAGCCATATCCGATGGGGATCCAAAGCAGTGCCCAGATGTAATGGCCAGTGGCGAGAGCCCAGATAAGCACAGCCAATCCAAGCAGAGTTCCGCAGGCATGCATTACTCGATTGCCGGGACTCGAGTGCTGTTCAAGGTAAAAAGCGAAAAACTCATCGTAGTTGGTGAAGGAGCGGTCTTCCATTTGTCTGTTGCGATCAGGCTTAGCGCACTACGCCTTCCAATGGGGAACTCGCAGTCGCATACAGCTTCTTGGGCATGCGCCCGGCCAAATATGCACTCCTGCCCGCCAGCACGGCGTGATGCATGGCTTCCGCCATTAACACTGGGTCCTCGGCGTTAGCAATAGCGGTGTTCATGAGAACGGCGTCGGCTCCCAGCTCCATGGCCACTGTTGCGTCAGATGCCGTGCCCACGCCTGCATCGACGATCAGCGGAACATCCGTGATCATCTCGCGCAGAATGCGAAGGGTAGCGGCATTTTGAATCCCTAGCCCACTGCCGATGGGGGCGCCGAGAGGCATAATTGCGCTGGCGCCGGCATCCATCAGGCGCTTGGCAACCACTATGTCGTCAGATGTATAGGGCAGAACAGTAAAGCCTTCCTTCACCAGAATTCGAGTCGCTTCTACAGTCGCTTGTACGTCAGGAAAGAGTGTCTTCTGATCACCTATTACTTCAACTTTTACCCAGTCTGAAAGCCCGACTTCACGGCCGAGCATCGCGGTGCGCACAGCTTCGTCTGCCGTATAGCAACCAGCCGTGTTGGGCAGCAGAAAGTAGCGATTGGAATCAATGAAGTCGAGCAGCGACTCCTTGCTGCGATCAAGATTCACGCGCCGCACAGCCACGGTAACGATTTCCGCGCGCGACGCTTCAATCGCACGACGAGTTTGCTCGCCGTTCTTGTATTTGCCTGTGCCGACGATCAGCCGCGAACTGAAGGCGCGGCTGGCAATCATCAATTCATCCATGCGTCGATTGTAAAACTTTCCTTGGCGTGGACTGAAAGTCTTGGTTTTCGGGGCGAGGGATAGAAAAGCGGAAGAGTCTCAAACGGCGGCCGGCTGGGGAGCCGGAGAGCCGCCAGCATACATCGCGTCGATCTGCTGTTTGTATTTCTGTTCGATGGCCCGCCGTTTCAGCTTTAACGTCGGCGTCACCTCGCCGGCGGCGATCGTAAAGTCGTCAGGCACGACGAGGATTTTCTTCAACGTCTCAAATTGTGCCAAATCCTCGTTCACTCCGGTCACAATGTGATGGTACGCCTCAATTACTCGACGATTACTGACAAGATCCTCGCGAGAATGAAAGTCGATAGCTTGCTCGCGCGCCCATTGTTCCAATACCGGAAAGTTTGGGCAGATGACTACACTCGCGAACTTGCGGGCATTTCCGATCACTACAGCATGTCCAACCAACGGTGACATCTTGAGCTTGTTCTCGATCGGCTGTGGGGCGATAAACTTTCCCCCGCTGGTCTTAATGAGGTCCTTTTTGCGATCAGTGATGCTGAGGAAGCCGTCCGAGTCGATGTTTCCGATGTCTCCGGTTTTGAACCAGTCTCCCTCAAAAGCCTTGGCGGTTTCTTCGGGATTGTTCCAGTATTTCTTGAAAATCGATGGACCACGCACGAGAAGCTCACCATCACTGGCGATACGACACTCGACATTCGCAAGCGGCTTGCCAACTGTTCCAAGCTTGTTGTTCTCGGGAGTATTCACCGCAATGACCGGGGATGTTTCAGTAAGACCGTAGCCCTCAAGAATGCGGATGCCAACGTCAACGTACCAGCGCGCTAGATCAACACCTAACGGCGCTCCCCCGGAAACGAACATCTGCACTCGCCCACCGAACCATTGGTAGATCGGGTGGAAGACCAGCTTGTTCGCTAACCTCCATTGCCAGTTCGAAGGTATTCTGCCGCCTAAAGTCTCTTCCCGGTGCCGCTGTCCGACGCGCAGAGCCCATTGGTACGCTTTCCGCTTCAGACCCGCGCTGGCACGCCGATCAACTTCCTGGCGAACCTTCTCGTACACGCGCGGAACACTCACGAAAAGGTGCGGACGCGCCTGCTGCAACTTGGTTGGCAGTTCATCGAAGCTTGGGCAATAGGCAAGTGTTACGCCCCGAAGCAGGCAAAGATAGTCCACATGCCGTGCGGTGACGTGAGACAAGGGCAGAAACGATAACGACACCGTCCTCGGCTGCCATCCCAGGCTTCGCGCAGTTTGCTCAAGATTCGAAGCGATGTTGCCGTGCGTGAGCATCACGCCTTTGGGAGTGCCGGTGGTCCCGGAGGTGTAGATGATGCTGGCGAGATCGTCGGGAACGATGGACTGTGCGACCGCGTCGAAGTTCGCATCCCGCACTGTTGGCTCCTCGGGACCCATCATGGCACTCATGCGGATTGCAGCCGGATTATTTACATCATCCATCACTACGATCTGCTCGAGCTGGGTTCCGTCTTTAATGCTCAGGATTTTGTCGAGCTGCTTATGCGTCGAGAGAAAAATCGACCGCGCCCCCGAATTCTTCAAAATGAACTCAGTCTGTTCGGCGGTCAGGGTCGGATAAATCGGGACGTCAACTGCGCCGATGAGCAGGCAGGCCCAATCGGCGACCGCCCACTCAAACCGATTCTCCGCGATCAGGGCGACGCGGTCGCCTTTACTGATCCCCCATTGTTGAAGCTGACGAGCCGTGTGATAGACACGGGCGTACAACTCTCGCGAACTAATATCGTGCCAGACTCCTCCGCGCTCGTAGCACATGACGCCCGGGAGGTCACGATCGACGGCGAAAAAGAAGATGTCGTTCAGGGTTCGGAGGTTCAGGCGCGCGCCTCCATTCCGCTGAGAAGCAGATCGACCACCGGATCTGCAGCAGCCGCTAAGTCGCGATCGCGAGTGCTCAACACCCAGGCAGTGACTAATTCGTCCAGTGCGCCGAACAAGCATGCCGCGGCAATCTTGTCCGAAATGTCTTGCCGTATGCTGCCTGCGGCCTGACCTTCGCGAATGATC
>DATLKS010000577.1:0-1871 GCA_035538255.1 Terriglobales bacterium | reverse complement strand
ATCTACGATCCCGATAACGTTCTCTACATTCCCGAGATTAAGCGAGACCTCCCCGAGTCGCTGTTCCTGCATATCATTCGCGATGGGCGCGACATTGCGCTATCGCTAAAAAAAATGGGAGGATTTCGGCCGCTGCCCTGGGACCGGCCGGGTTCGAGAGGCTTGGAAGCGACCGCGCTCTACTGGGAATGGATGGTGCGCAAGGGAAGAGAGCACGGTAAAAGTATTCCCGCGGATTACATGGAAGTCCATTACGAGGAACTGATCTCAAATCCCCGGCCAACCCTCGAGCGCCTGGGAGCGTTTCTCGATCACGACCTGGACTACGAGCGCATTCAGAGCGCTGCCATGGGTCGTTGGCGGGAGTCCAACTCATCCTTTCGCGAGGAAGCAGGAGGGCAGCCGCGGGATACCGTGAACCGCTGGAAAGAGCGCCTGTCCGAGGAACAGGTCGCGAGCTTGGAGTCGCTGATCGGCAAGTGCCTAGAAGAATTCGGTTATCCGTTGACGGCAACGGAGGAGCGCCGGCTCCCACGCTGGCAGGCAAGATGTACTCGTGCCTTCCATTTCCGGCTTCTGAGCGCCAAGCTCTGGCTTAAAATACACACGCCTGCAGGGCGACTGACGAACCTGTCGACCTTAGACCTGGCTGACGAGCTTCCCTCGAAGGCCATCTGCGAAGCGAACTGACAACCATGCCGGTCGAATTGAGCGCACCCAGGGGAACGGAAGCGAAGGCTCAGACACCCAGAAGTGAAGCGCCTGTGTTTGTTCTCGGCTGCGGGCGCTCGGGTACGAAACTTCTCTACCACACGTTGCTCTCCGCGGGCGGTTTCGCGGTCTATCATGCCGAAAGTAACGCTTTTAATCTGATTGGCTTGCGTTTTGGCAGCCTGGAGCGCCGCCGCAACCGGGAGAAGCTGCTCCAAGCCTGGCTGCGAAGCAAGCTCTTTGTCCGGTCCGGCCTGACCGAGCAGGAAATCGCTCCCCGGATTCTCGACGAATGCCGCAACGCCGGCGATTTTCTGCGCCTCCTCATGGAAACGATCGCCCACAAGCAGGGAGTGCGGCGCTGGGCTGAATCTACACCCCTCCACCTGCTTTGCCTGCGTTTTATCAAACGCGTTGTTCCCGATGCTCTCATCATCCACATCATCCGTGACGGCCGGGACGTTGCGTTATCGCTGAATAAGATTGGCTGGATCCGGCCCCTTCCCTGGGATCGGCGGCGGAGCCTGATCGCGGCGGGTATTTTCTGGAAATGGATGGTGACCAAGGGTCTCAGCAGCGGGCGCGATCTGGGAAGGGATTACATCGAGGTTCACTACGAGGAACTTCTCCACCAGCCCCGGGAAACTCTCGCGCGCCTCAGCGCGTTTATCGACCAGACGCTGGATTACGATCACATCCAGAAAATAGGCCTGGGAACGGTCAACGATCCGAACTCGTCTTTCCGAGACGACGAGGCACAGGGACGTAATCCGCTCGGCAGGTGGAAGGCCCTGCTCTCGGCTGAGCAACTGGCCGAGCTGGAAGGCGTGATCGGAGATTTGCTGGTTGAACTTGGCTATCGCCTGGCTGCTCCCCGGAATAAGCGCCGTGGCTCGCTTCCGGTGCGCATCATGAGTAGAGTTTATCCCGCCTGGTTCGACCTGAAACTCTGGCTTAAAACCCACACTCCATTGGCTCGGTTGGCCGCCGTTGGGCGCATGGGCATCGGGCAACAGTGACTAACTGTTCGACCTTAAAAGTCGAGGCTTCTCAAGCTAACACCACCGTCGGTTTCGAACTGGAGCAGGTCCGCAAATACCGAGCAAGAACCCGCGGATGGCAACCCGGGACAGTTTTAGATCGCAACTATTAAATTAAGC
>DATLKS010000576.1:0-1962 GCA_035538255.1 Terriglobales bacterium | reverse complement strand
CGCGATGCGCGCGCCGCCATTGTCAGCCGTGTTCTCGCCCAAGGTCAGTTTGCCATTCAGCTTCAGATCGTCGACGGCGATGAATTTCGAATACTCGTCAGCCACGCAAGCAGCACGCTTTTCAAATTCCTTGCCATCCTGTTCGGTCCACCAGTCGTGCAGGTTGCCCTGTGGATCGAACTTCCGGCCCTGATCGTCGAAGCCGTGGGTGAGTTCGTGACCAATGACCAGTCCGATGCCGCCAAAGTTGACGGCATCGTCCATTGCCTTGTCGAAGAAAGGCGGCTGCAGAATGCCGGCGGGAAACACAATTTCGTTGAACGAGCCGCTATAGTACGCATTCACCGTCGGCGGAGTCATGCCCCACTCCTTGCGGTCGAGCGGTTTGTCGATCTTGGCGATCTCGCGTTTCGCTTCGAAGGCGTTCGCCCGCGCGACGTTGCCCAACAGATCGTCGGGCTTGATCACCACCGAACTGTAGTCGCGATACACATCGGGATAGCCGATCTTGTTGCGAATGGCATCGAGCTTTATCTTGGCTTGCTTCTTGGTTTCGTCGCTCATCCAGGAGAGATCGCGGATGTCTGCGGCCAAAGACTTCTCGAGTGCGTCTACCATCTTGAGCATGCGCTGCTTGCCTTCCGAGCCGAAGGTCGCATCCACATATCTTTGCCCCAGGGCCTCGCCCAATTCGCGATCGGTGAGGTTGACGCACCGCTTCCAGCGCGCCGGAATTTCCTTCTGACCGGTAAGATTCTGCTGAAACTTGAAGTTGGCGTCGACGAATGGCTGAGAAAGCCATGGAGCTACGGCGTTCAGCACATGCCAGGTGACATATGTCTTTAACGAATCCAAAGATTCCGAGTCCAGCACGGCATTGACTTGCTTGAAGAACTCGGGGTTCGTGACATTCAGCTGGGAGAAACTGGGCGCACCCACGGCCGTGAAGTAGCGATTCAGATAGAAATTAGGACCGAGCGCGACCGCCTCCTCGCGGCTCATCTTGTGGTCACGGTTCTTGGGGTCTCGGCGCGCGGTGCGGTCCATCGAGGCTTTGGCTAAAGCGGTCTCGATACGGAGCACGGTTGCGCCGACTCGGCGGCCTGCTGCGGCGTCTGTCCGGCCAAGGTAAACGATTGCGTGACATACTCCACCAGGTGCTGCCGCATTTCCTTCATCTTTGGGTTGTCGTCCTTGATGTAATAGTCGCGGTCGGGCAGCGTGAGGCCGCCCTGATCGATGTAGGCGATAACTTGGTCAGCGTTGTGCAGGTCAGATGCCGAATAGAAACTGAACAGCGAACCGGCCCCCTCCAGGTCCAGGTGCGCAAGCTCGTCGATCAGCGTGCCCTTATCTTCGACGACCGCGACTCGGTCGAGCTCTGGCTTCACCGCTGAAACGCCCTTACTGTTCACCGCCTTTTCATCCATACAGGAACCGTAGAGATCGCCGATTCTCTGGTCGACGCCATTGCGGCTTGCTCCTCCGGCCGCAGCCTTCTCCAGAATGCCGCGCTCTATGTCGAGATTGCGTTCGTGGAGTTCCACGAAACTGACCCACTGCGACTGGTCAGGAGGGATTTCAGAATTCTTGATCCAGTTGCCGCAGGCGTACTGGTAGAAGTCCACGCAGGGATCGATGCTCTTGTCGATGGTGTCAAGGCTGAAACCGGGAACGGGCTTGGGGGAGGAAGATGTTTGAGCCAAGCCGCTGACGGCGGCGCACATCACAATAACAAACAGCAGACCCGACCAGCGCATAATGCAATCTCCTGCGCGCGAACTCGCAACGCACGATCCTCTAAACACGATCTTCTAACGATGATGGAAACGCCGATTCTATGCCTTTCATGGTTCCATGAACAAGCGGAGCTCCGTGGGTGACCGTGGGTGACCAGCGTCCGCGCGAACCGGCATTGGTTGCCACCCACGCCGTAGTCTACGAAGTCGAACTGCTGGTGGC
>DATLKS010000575.1:0-8453 GCA_035538255.1 Terriglobales bacterium | reverse complement strand
CACTACCAGCCCGGCTTACACCGATTCTTCAGTCATTGGAGGTGCGACCTATTATTACGTCGGAGGTGCGACCTATTATTACGTCGTTCGCGCAATAGATCTGTTCTACAACCGATCGGCATTGTCCAATGAAGTAAGCGGCGTCGCGGAACTGCGCAAGGTACACGTTACGTTTAACGTGACCGTTCCCAACAACACTGATGCCACTGGCTTTGCGGTGCACATCGCCGGAACCTTGAACCTGCTCGACGGCAACCTTCCGCAATGGGATCCCGGCGCCACAGTGATGACGAAGACCGGCACCTACTGGACGATCACCCTGACCGGCAACGAGGGCACGCAACTGCAGTACAAGTACACACTGGGCTCGTGGGACTTTGTCGAAAAAGGAACCGGCTGCGTCGAGATTCCCAACCGGCAGCTGGCACTCAGCTACGGATCCGACGGCAATCAATTGCAAAATGACTCTGTTCCGAATTGGAGAAATGTGACACCGTGCGGGCCCTGAGTTGAGCGCGTGCGAAAGCTGTGGCAAGGCGGCTTACAGTTGAGACTGGCTCTCTCGAGCAGCCCGCGAAACCAGACGGAAGCATGGACAAAGACGTATTTGTTGCGCGGTGGCTCTGGTTCTTGTAAGCGTCGAACAGCGGAACCCCCGCGCCGCAAAGCTGGCTTTTCTATTTGGAAGCTGCTTCGTTGCGGCGCGAAGGAGAATAGTTTCTAAGTGAACTAGCCCGCGGTTTTGCACCCTCTGGGACGTGTACTTCTGTGCTCGCAATCAGGAAGTATGATGGTGCAGCCGATACCTTTGTACCCATACTGCTGAGCTTTGTCGTCCCAATTCCGCCCTCACCGGGAAACAATAAGTCCATTCACATCTGGAATATCGCTGACGCTGCTCAAGAGAGGATACTTACGTGAAACGTCGTACGTGGATCGCAGTCGTTTCGGGCCTGCTTGTTCATTCGTTTGCCGTGGCGCAGACGGATTCCCATTTTGATCTTTCGGGAAATATGTCGTTCAATGGCATGAAGCTCGCGAACGCTCCCAGCTCCAGCACGCAGGTGAACACGTTTGGCTGGCAGACCACCGGCGTCACGCATTTAAACCGATGGCTCGGCCTGACCAGCCAATTCGGCAGCAGCTACGCCTCATCGAACGCAATCACGTTACTCGGCTACACTGGGCCGGGCAAGGCGACCCACTACCAGGCGCTGGCTGGCCCGCGCATTACGTTTGCTGGTCGCAGCCGTGTGAATCCCTTCGTAGAAGGACTCGTTGGAGCCGATCGCGCTAGTACCGACCTGACCAGCAATGGCGTTGTGGTTGCCGGCAGAGAAGTGCAATTGGCATACGGAGTCGGTGGCGGAGCGCAGATCGGTGTGAGCCGTCACTTTGGATTGAACTTTGAGGCGCAATACCTCACCACGCAACACACGATGGCGTTCACAGGCTGGGAACCGGAGAGTTTCGAAGCATCGGCCGGTGTCGTTATTCGCATGTTCGCGCGTGGTCCGCAGATCGCGGAGCAGCGGCGTTCGTCCAGGCCCATGGTGATGGCGAACAGGCAGCCAGCACCTGTTCAGCCGGCGCCGCGGAGTCTTGAGCCTCCGGCCAGCACACCTTCGACGTTTGCCAGTATCCAATCGCGACCGGCCGTTCCGATCATGCAATCAGAACCTCAGCCGCCGGTATCGATAGCGCCTGTGGAATACGTGCCAGTGCACGAGCAGACAGTGGCCTCAGTCCCGGCCGCTCCGCCAGCACCGGTACCCGCGCCAGTACCTGTGGCTACTGCGGTAGCTGCCTCCGCGTCGGTGGTTGCGCCTGCGCCTGTAGCCGTGCCGGCTCCGGTAGCCACACCTGCGCCCGCAGTGACAGTCGCGCCGGTAGTCGCTCAACCGGTTATGAGCGCGAAGGTAGTTGCGCCTGCACCGCCGGTTCGGCAGCCCCAGCAACTTGTACAGCGGACTGCCGCGCCTGCTCCTGTGGTAGCCAGCGCAGCGGCACCAGCGCCGGCTCCGCGCCCTGTTGCACAGGCTCAGCCGCAGGCTCCCCTGTCTCTGGGCGAATACGCGCGCCGCTTACGCGAACAAAAGCAGCGCGAGCGGCAGCAACAACAGCAATAAGCGCGTGACTACAGGATCTAAGAGGCGGGAGTTTGCATGCAGTGTCCACGGTGCCAGAGAACAGTTGATGACAAGTCGCGTCGGTGCTCGTGGTGCGGCGTCGATATGCCTCCCGGCCAGCATTTATTGGAGCAGTCTGGTGTGGTAGTGCCAATTCGCCCGGCAACACGCGACGATGGTGACAAGTCCGAACGGGCTCGCCTGGCCAGCCTCGGCGATCGCTTTATCGCCTTGATGCTCGATTCTGTTGTTGTCCTGTTTGCCTGTGTCCTGATTGACTTGTGGGCGCTGCTGAAGTGGGGAATCGTCGCCGGCGGAGAGCTTCGCGTGACCGTCGCTGCGCTGCTCATCGGCGGCAGCCTCAATCTGCTGCTCGCTTTTCTCTATATTTGGCTTCTCGAAGCGAGCCTCGGCAGCACTCTGGGCAAGGCCATGGTCGGCATCGGAGTGGTTAACAACTCCGGGCGAAGCGCGATTTCGGCCTCTGCGATTCGCAACCTCCTGCGCGTCGTCGATGGCGTTGGTTTTTATCTGATCGGCACGCTGGTTGCGAGTTGTTCAAAGTTTCGCCGACGCATCGGTGATCTGTGCGCCGGAACATATGTAATCGAAGGCAATCTCTCCGAACTCATGCGCGCCGCCGCTGTTCTCCTCTGGCTGGCTCTGCTTGGCGGTGGCGTGTGGTCACTGCCTCGTCTCTACGCGCGTCCTAAACCGACACAGCCGCCGAAGCATTTTGCTCAGGTAGTGCTTGAAGTTGGACACGGCGACAAATCGGTCTACATGAAGCTTCCCAGCCGCCGCATCGAACTTTCGATGATCAGCGGCGCAGTCGAGGCCAGCGCACATCCGGTTCCGGAGCAATAGCAATCAGCCATAGGCAACTGCTAGTCCACCTGTTCCCTGTAACCTGTCCCCTGTAACCTATCTCTATCGTGTCCGAATTCTGCGACGTTGCCCTTCCAGTTCCCTTGGAGATCACGTTCACCTATCGCGTGAATGGGCAGGTTCCAGTCGTGGGCGGACGGGTCCTGGTGCCATTCCGCACGTCGCGCCTGCCGGGCGTTGTAGTTGCGCTGCACGATCGTCCACCGCAGATGGAAGCTAAGACCGTCCACTCCGTCCTGGACTCCGAGGCGCTGATCGACTTACCCCTCATGCGGCTGGCGGAATGGATTTCGAGGTACTACATTGCCCCCATCGGAGAAGTGCTGCGGGCGATGCTGCCGCTGCAGGCGGAAGTCAAGCGCGACTGGAGTTACAGCATTACCGATTTAGGGCACAAAGCCCTGCACCATTCGGCGCAGTCGGGAAACTCTGCACGATCGAAGAAGAACATCGCCGATCAGATGCTGGAATATCAGGTTCTGGAGCATTTGTCCCAAATTGAAAGTGCGCGCGAGCGAACGCTTCGCAACGCCACTGGAGCCACACGAGAGATCCTGAAAGGCCTGCAGTCTAAGCGCTGGATCGTTCGCCAGGATGTTTCGTCTGCGCGCGATGCAAGCCGGACTGTGAAAATCGCCCATCTCGCTGTGATCTCGGGCGAAACAGCGGAGCGGAAGCTGAATGCGAATCAGCAGGCGATCCTGACAAAACTTGAGTCCGCCGGTGGGAGTGCAGCGGTGGCTGAGATTCACCGGCTCGACGTTGCTCGCACCACTCTCCATACGCTCGTACAGCGGGGACTCGTAAATATCGAGGAAAAGACTGCGGAATTTCACGTGACGGCGGTTCCGGCATCTTCGTCGCACATCGCGCGTGAGCATTTGAACTTGTCGCAACGCGCGGCGCTCGAAGCCATTGAAGCGGCAGTGCGCGAGAGAAGTTTTTCCGTCACGGTGCTCCACGGGGTTACCGGATCGGGCAAAACCGCGGTATATCTCGCGGCCATGCAGTCGGTGCTTGCTGAAGGCCGTTCAGCACTCCTGCTTGTTCCCGAAATAGGACTCACTCCCGCGGCTGCGGCAAATCTGCATCGCATCTTCGGCGAGCAGGTCGCGATTCTGCACTCCGGCCTGACAGATGCCGAGCGCGCGGAGCAGTGGCACCGCATTCATCGTGGAGAGGCGCGCATCGTGGTGGGTACGCGCTCGGCCGTATTTGCGCCTGTGCGCGATCTGGCGCTGGTCGTAGTCGACGAAGAGCATGACGCCTCGTACAAGCAGGAAGAGACCCCCCGCTACAACGGGCGCGATGTAGCGGTGATGCGCGGCAAGCTGTCGGCGGCCGCAGTTGTCTTGGCGTCGGCAACGCCGGCTCTCGAGACTTACCACAACGCTCGCCAAGGCAAGTACAAGCTGATTGAACTGCGCGAGCGCGTGCAGCAGCGTCCGCTGCCAGAGGTCGAGATCATCGACATGCGCGAGGAGTTTCAGCAAACCGGAGAAGAAAAATTCTTCTCGCGCAGGCTGGTCGCGCAAGTGACCGAGCGGCTCGCGGCCAAAGAGCAGGTGATGATTCTCCTCAATCGCCGCGGGTATTCGGCGGTGGTGCTTTGCCGCTCGTGCGGCGAAAAAATGCAGTGCGTGAATTGCGCGGTGGCGCTCACGCATCACAAAGGCGCAGTTTCTCCGGCTGCCCGCACGCATCGAGTTCCGGTGGGCCAACGGATGGAATGCCACTACTGCGGATATCGCACGAAGGTCCCGAAGCTCTGTCACAAATGTGGAAGCGAGCATCTGTACTTTCTCGGGGCTGGATCGGAAAAGATCGAGGAGGCCCTGCAGCAATCATTCCCCCACGCCCGCATAGGCCGTCTTGATCGCGACACCGTGCGTTCGCGGCACGATTTCGAACGTGTGCTGAACCAACTCCACGCAGGCGAACTGGATCTGCTGGTAGGCACGCAGATGATTGCCAAGGGGCACGACATTCACGGAGTCACTTTGGTAGGCGTTGTGGGGGCGGACTTCGCGTTAGGATTGCCTGATTTCCGCGCCGCTGAACGAACCTTCCAACTGCTTACCCAGGTTGCAGGACGCGCAGGCCGAGGTCATTTTGCCGGCGAAGTCGTGCTGCAGACATATTTCCCCGAGCACTATGCAATTCGCTACGCCGCGATGCATGAGTATCTTGGCTTCTACGAGCAGGAGCTTCGCTATCGCGGATGGATGCATTATCCGCCGTTCACCAGCGTCGCCAACGTATTGTTGCGCAGCGACAAGCTGGACCAGGCCATGCGCTATGCCGGAATCGTGCATCGCTGGGTGGAGCGGACGCGAATGGAAGGCGTGCGCGTGATGGGACCTGCCGCAGCGCCGCTGTCGCGGCTGAAGCGCGATTACCGGTATCACTTCATCCTGAAATCTGCGAGCCGGGAAAAACTGAACAGCACTCTGCGTGCGCTCGTCGCCAATGCCGTTGAAGAACATGTGCCGCGGACGAGCATTATCGTGGATGTGGACCCGCAGTCGCTGATGTGAAGGCGAGCAATCGATCGATGCAGGGAACCGGGCATCCAGCGCTCAAGCAAAGAAAAGCCGGGGAGCCGATCTACTCCCCTACTCCAACTTCTTCCGGGACCTGCGATTCAGAGATAGAAGTAGGCTGCGGATTCCTACGCGTCTCTTCCACGTAACGATTGCGGGCGGCGCGCAGCTTCAGGAACGACTTGGCTTCCTTATATAGGCGCTTGCGCTCGTCGTTGTTGAAGATGGCTTTACGAACGATGCGGTAAACCTGCTTCGGACGGAAGTAGTACTCGTCGTAGAAGCGGTGGACCATCTCCATCACATAATCGCGCGGCAGACCGGGATATTCGATGTGTGCCATCTGATGTCCGCCGGAATCGACCATCGACTGGCTATTGATAATGAATCCGTGCTTCGCGGCGAAATCATGGAACTCAGTGCCGGGATATGCGTGCGCGAGCGATACCTGAATGGTCTCGCAATCAAGAGATTTGGCGAAATTGATGGTGTTGCGAATCGTCTCTCTTGTCTCACCCGGCAATCCCAAAATGAAATCGCCGTGGATGACGAGTCCCAATTTGTGACAGTCGCGCGTGAAGTCGCGGGCTCGCTCGACCGTAGCGCCTTTTTTGATGTTCTTCAGGATCTGAGGATCGCCTGACTCGTAGCCCACGATCAGCAGGCGGCAGCCGGCATCGCGCATGGCTTTTAGGGTGTCGTAGCTGGTGGTAACTCGCGAGGTGCACGACCATGTGAGCTTCAGAGGCTTCAGCTTTTCGCAGAGCTCAACCGTGCGCGGTCCGTTGATGTTGAATGTGTCGTCGTCGAAGAAGAATTCCTTGACGTTGGGCCAATATCCTTTTGCCTTGGCCATCTCTCGCGCCACCGCGTCGGTCGAGCGCTTGCGCCATGCATGACCGCTTAAAGTTTGCGGCCACAAGCAAAATGTGCATTGCGCCGGGCAGCCGCGCGTCGAGTACAACGCGACGAACGGATGCAAAAGAAATGGAACGTTGTAGCGAGTTACATCCAGATCACGCTTGTAAACGTCGGTGACGTCGGGCAGCGCGTCGAGGTCCTCAATCTGCGGGCGGTCGGGATTGTGCACGACCCGTCCGTTTTTGCGAAACGAGATGCCCAGAATTTCATCGAGCGGCTTGCCTTGCGCGTACTCTACAACGGAGTAGTCGAACTCCTTGCGGCAGACAAAATCAATGGCATCGCACTCGTTGAGGGCCTTATCGGGAGCGGTCGTAACCGGAGGGCCAACGAAGGCGATCTTCAGCTTCGGATTCGCCGCCTTCATGGCATAGGCGAGCCGCTGATCGCCCTGCCATCCCGGAGTGCTGGTGAACAACACCAGGAATTCGTAGTCCTTGCCGATCTGGATGGTCTCGTCGGAGGAGACGTGGTGCGGTGGAGCGTCCAGGAGGCGCGAGCCTTCCAGCATACCTGCCGGATAAGCCAGCCAAACCGGGTACCAGTACGATTCGATCTCTCGAGTAGCCGGCCAGCGCGAACTTGCACCACCGTCAAAGTTCTCGAACGAGGGAGGGTTCAGGAACAGGGTTTTTAATGGCATGCGTGAAAGTCAACTATAACATCCGGAGTAGGACTCTTAACCCTTTCGGGTGAGAAAAATGGTCCCGGTGCTCACGACCGAGAGTAGCGAACAAACCTGAGAGTTTTTGCTCTTAAGTTCCAAGCAAGTCCGAGCTTCAAAAGCGGACCTTCTGAGCCTGAAAAGCCACTTTGACTTTCTCCGTGATCTCCGTGGCTCCGTGGTGAAAATTGTTTTTAGAGCAACGGATGAAATTCCGTCGTTCTAACTCGCGTTCTAACCAAAGCACTTGCACGCCAACAAAATTGCTTATGTGTTTCTAGCGCCACAAGTCCTTTGTTTTCTTCTCCCGTTTTAGAACTGCGATCAAGGGATTGCAGCGCAATGACCTATTGACTTTTTCCAGTGATTCGTCGTAGCACGGAAAGTCCTTTAGATGATGGGATCACAGCGATTTCGATGTTTTTCACGCAATCCGTTGATCGTAAAACGTGGATACGGCCGCCTCGGCCGGGTGTTCGGCGGCGGTATCAAGCAGTTTATGCAGTTCATACCGATCCGTGCCGTCGATTGGCGGTGCTGCCTTCGAGCACAATCGCGGATCACGAAGTCGCCACCGAACACCCAGCACGGTATTTATAGAGAGCCTATCTGCTCGACAGTGCCCACTTCTCCAGGTCGCCGGTTTGTTTCAACAACTGCATTTGGGCTTTGTCGAGTTCATAGGTGGCGTCGAGCAGCGTGGAGTATCTGTCATTTTCGTCAAGCTGGGCCTGTTGTTGATCTCGCAGCGTGGCCTGGCCGGCTTCAACCTTTGTCTGCGTTGCCTGAGTGTTGTTTTGGGCCAACTGATACTCGAGGCGGGCTACCTCGCGGGCGGCGCTGAGCTGTGCCACAGTGCGCTGCAGCTTTAAGGTTTCGGTGGACACTTGCTCTTTCGCGGCATCGACATCTTTGCGCGAACGAAGCGCCTCGGCGTATGCGGCCTCACTGTGGTCCTTCTGGCCCTTGTTCAGGAATGGGAATCGGATTTCAACTCCGATGGCGCCATTGTTGCGCTTAAAGGTCTTGTAGTACTGATCGTAGTTGTTGTACTTCGTGAATCGGGCGTATTGTCCGACGAGATCGACGGCAGGGTAGAGCTGTTTGTGCTCGCCTCGGGCCTGAAAGAGCTTGGCGGCAGCGAGTTCCTGCGCGCTCTTTACTGCCGGGCTGAAGCTGATGGCGCGTGTGGCCAGATCTTCGTCTTGCGAGACTTCGGGCAGGCGCGGAATCGACTCGCTCACAGTTTCAAATTCCCGCGCCGGCAGGCCGGTGAGCTGGGACAAGCGGAGGCGGAGCGTGTCGGCT
>DATLKS010000574.1:0-2034 GCA_035538255.1 Terriglobales bacterium | reverse complement strand
GTGAAGTTCCGCCTGGGCTGGAACGACGATCAGATCGTGTGCGTGGAGCTGGCTCGAATGGCCGAAGCCGAGGGACTCAACGGGATCGCCCTGCACGCCCGCACCCGCGAGCAGGGGTACAGTGGCCAGGCCCGCTGGGAGTGGATCGGTGCCGTGAAGGCGGCGGTCGGCATTCCTGTCACCGGCAACGGCGACATCCGCTCGCCTGAAGACGCTGCGGCCATGATCGCCCGGACCGGATGCGACGCCGTGATGATCGGCCGCTCTGCCCCGTCCAACCCTTGGATATTCCGTCAGATCGCGCAATATACCTCAAATGGAACTTACGAGAAGCCGACGGTTGCGGATCGCTACCGAATGATTCGTACTTACTTCCAAATGTTGCTGGATGAGGCAGATGCGAGCCAGTCATTCCCCAAAGACGCCCGTATGGGAGAGACCGCCGGGAAGATGAAGCAGTTCGCCTCTTGGTTCACCCACGGCGTTCCCTGCGGGGCCAAACTGCGAGCTGCCATCTACCAGGCGAAAACCGGGACTGAGGTTTTGGCGCAGGTTGACACGTTCTTCCTTGCCCAGCTTTCCTCCGGAATTGAGCTCTCCGCCGATCCGGAACCCGGTGGCGAGCCTGCGTATCCTGACGCGTCACTCGTGTGCGACTGAACCGCTGCCCATTTGTTCGAACTCCGGTCTTATAATCTCATCCGGATGTACCGTAAGCGCATCCACCCGCTGCACTTAGGGACTATGACTTTCGACTTTTGGGTGATTCTCAACAATAGAGGTAACCTCTATAGTGATTACCAGATGGATCAGATTCAGGCATTACCAGACGCGCCCTGCACCGATTCAGGATGTGCGCCGGAACGGCCTGGGAGATAAGGATTCCAGCACGTGCGGAAACCGGCTCATGTTCGGCGCCAACTTCGATCATTCCTGATCGCTTGCACTTTTCTGTGCGCCTTTTCCTTCCTTTCAAAGGCCCAGCGTTACAGCTTCCGCGAGTACACCCAGGGACTCGGCAATCTGAACATCGACTGCATGGTTCAGGATCGCGTCGGATACCTGTGGGTTGGTACGCAGAATGGACTCTACCGGTACGACGGCGCCCAGTTCCAGAGCTTTGGACCTGCTCAGGGCCTGCCCGAGCGAACAATCCAGAATCTGTTCGTCGGCGCCGATGGCACTCTATGGGTCGCAACCTCGACCGGAATTTTCTTCGAAACCAAAGATGGGCATTTTGCGCCAGTTGACTCCTCCGGACCCCAGAGTCAATTTCTGCAACGATCGGGGACAGTTTTTACAGCGCACGGAAGCAATGCGCTTGTCACCATCACGAGAAGCGGCGCATTCCGCCTTCGCCGTGTCGCGCCTGAGCGATGGGCCGCTGAGCCGATGCATCTAGAGGGCGCCAGCCTGTGGAGCGTTCAATACCCGCCCAATGGCTCTCTCTGGTACGGGTGCGACTCCGACCTATGCCGACTCCAGGACGGCAAAACGACCCGGCTGCGCGATAGCCTGAATCTCCCGGAAGAGCAATGGACAAACCTTTTGTTCGCGCGCGATGGCCACTTGTGGCTCCGTGGAAATCATCACATCGGTGAGCTCGATCCCTCAACCGGCCGCTTCCAGATACGCGATGTGCCCGGAGCGGATACCGAATCCTATCCCGCTCCGGCCGAAGATGCGAAGGGCCGAATCCTGACGGCCCAAGGATCTTCGCTGGCGCTCTGGCAAAGCGATGACTGGCGCATGGTCACCGAGCACAACGGGCTATCTCGTTTTGAGATTCAGACATTGTTTGTTGACCGCGAGGGCTCCCTGTGGATTGGCCTGGTTGGCCATGGAATCCTTCGATGGGTTGGTCAGGACAAGTGGGAGGGATACACCGTTGCGGACGGACTGAGCAACGATCTGATTTGGTCTGTGATGCGCGACCACACAGGAAAGCTCTGGATCGGAACCGAATCGGGATTGGACTACATTCCTGCCGGCGACGTGAACCCCAGGCGATGGCATCAGCCGGGAATCATTACC
>DATLKS010000573.1:0-1619 GCA_035538255.1 Terriglobales bacterium | reverse complement strand
TTCGGAGTTATTCGGCGAAATGCAAGCTAGTGTTTTCGTGAGCAAAGCCGAATTCATGGCCGAACGACTGCTGCTCGCTATCGAATCTCACCATGAGGCACGTTCCGCCGCAGTCCCGCTGCAAGCTCAGCTTCAACTCTTGTCCTAACCCGCACAAACCGCGCCGCTGACGCACGAAAGTCTCTGGAGGCCTGCTCACAGAGTGCAGCGCAGCATCTATCCGTCCAAGATGGCACCGATGTTTGTGACTGCGGGAATGCTGCAATACTGCAATACCAGCCCGGCGATTATCTGTTGACAGAAAAAGCGGCCGACCTAGCGGCCGGCCGAAAAGTGACGTTTCGGAGGTAGGAGAAGCTCCAGACGTGTGTGCTCTGGATACTGCCGAGCGATAACGAGCTCAAATAAAGAAGCCGCCGCCGTCACCCGGGGAGAAGCCCAAGCCCGCCCTTGCTCGACTTTAGTGAGATGAGCTTTTGATTGTTGCTGGAATTGCCAACTTGCGCCAATGATGCCGAGCTGCTCGATGTCTGAAGTGACTTCGGTCACTTGCGCCGTACGCTTTGCCTTTGCTGTGGGCACGAATGGTACCGACAATGATCGAAGTCGTTTCTGTCTATTCGTTCCGGGCAGAGGAGCTTGCCATGGATTCGATTCGAGTACTGGTCTCGCTAATAACAAAGGACAACGACTACCAGCGTGAACAAGCGGTTGCCGCCGAACGCGCTGCGGCCAAGTTAGGAATGCGCGCTGAGATTATCTACGCAGCCAGCGACGCCATCACTCAAAGCCAACAACTGTTGGAAGCAATTCAGGCGCAACCGGAAAAGCGTCCCGAGGCGATCATGCTCGAGCCCGCTGGAACCGGGCTACAGCAGGTCGCAGCAGCCGCTGCTAAAGCAAACATCGCTTGGGTGATCCTTAACCGCGAGGTGGATTACATTCGCGATGTACAACGCACCACCACCGTCCCGGTGTTTGCCGTGAGTTCCGACCACCTGGAAATTGGCCGCATGCAGGGCCGGCAATGCCAGCAGCTTCTTCCCGAAGGCGGACAGGTTTTGTACGTGCAGGGTCCGTCGACGAGCTATGCTGCGCAGCAACGCACCCAAGGGATGATGGAATCCAAACCGCATAACATAAACGTAAGAGTTTTGAGCGGACAATGGACCGAGGCCAGCGCCCATCAGGCGGCAATTTCGCTCATGCGATTGCGAACCTCGCGCGAGTCGCGCGTCGACCTGGTCTGCGGACAGAATGATCTGATGGCGCTTGGAGTGCGCAAGGCTCTCAAGGAAGTCATGCCGGAATGGTCCTGGGTTCCATTCACGGGAGTTGACGGAATGGTAGCGACAGGCCAGCGATGGGTTCAAGAAGGCATTCTCGCTGCCACCATCGTGGTTCCTACAAATACCGACATTGCGCTCGAGATGCTTAACCAGGCGCTGGTCAGCAAATCCCAGCCAAAAGAACTTACTCTTGTAAAGCCGAAATCCTATCCCGAGTTGGAAAAGCTCACACCAAAGAACAAACAGACCTCTCTTCAGCCTGTATAAGCGCGCTCCGCGAATTAGTCGCGGGGACCTCCGATCTTTAGCACTTGCGCTATCCTGACGAGA
>DATLKS010000572.1:0-4789 GCA_035538255.1 Terriglobales bacterium | reverse complement strand
TGCCTACTGCGTCCATGCAGGAATCGGGTCCGCGATTGCCGGTCATTTCCTTCAGCGTTTGCACTACATCTTCCGCCTGCTCGTAGTTGATCGTCTCCGCGCCGCCGTCTTCCGCCATGCGCAGGCGTTCAGGCAAACGATCAATCGCAATTACGCGACCGGCGCCTAACATAAACGCGCTGCGAATCGCGAACTGCCCGACAGGTCCGCATCCCCATATGGCAACGGTATCGCCGGGATGTATGTTGCAGTTCTCCGCGCCCATGTAGCCAGTGGGAAAAATATCGGAGAGGAAAACTACTTTCTCATCGGCCAAACCGTCGGGAATCTTGATCGGACCAACATCGGCGCATGGCACGCGCGCGTATTGAGCCTGCCCGCCGGCGTAACCGCCCATCATGTGTGTGTATCCGAATAGTCCGGACGGCGAATAGCCCATCAATTTTTCAGCGATCCACGCATTCGGATTCGTGTTGTCGCAAAGAGACCAGAGCTCCTGCTGACAGAAAAAGCATTTCCCGCAAGCGATCGTGAACGGCACCACAACACGATCGCCGACCGTCAACTTGGCGCGGTCCACGCCCGGACCAACCTCGACCACCTCGCCCATGAACTCATGCCCGAGAATATCGCCTTGTTCGAGAGTTGGCATGAAACCGTTGTAGAGATGCAGGTCTGAGCCGCAAATGCAGGTACGTGTAATGCGCACAATGGCATCGCGCGGATTCAGAATTTTCGGATCGGGAAGGTCCTCGACGCTCAGTTTTTCGATTCCCATCCAACACAAGGCCTTCATGAAGCGCTCCTTTGCGTCTGTAGTTGTTGCAAACTGGTCTCAAATTCCGCCGGCTTACGCTTTTCTGGATAGACGGCGTGCAATCCTTTAACGAGGGCTGATCGCGGCCCATGCGTCTGGCCTTCGATGTTGGGAATCTCACCCGCCTCCATTAGCGCCTTGAAGCGGCGTAAATCTTCTCGCACCATAAACTCGGGATCCTTGGCCGAGAAGATGGCTACTGCCTTCCCAACAGCTCCCGCCGGCGGCCTGCATTGCATGGCCGCAGTGACGATAGTTCCTCTGTCTCCGACCGCGCGACGGAAATGGACCGAGCCCCTGCAGTCAATGTCCGCTCCCTCGAGCGAGCGCCAGACGATCCATTCATTCTCTTTTTCGTCCACGATCTCGGCTCTCCAGCAAATCGGCTTGCCCATCAGGCCAGTCGCACACCATTCTGAGTGGCATTCATCCATTACCTTTACCGATTCGAGGTGGCGCATGAATCGTGGCAGATTTTCAAAGTTGCGCCAGAAGCGGAATGCCTGTTCCGGCGAGCAGTTGATTGCGAAGCTACTTTCGACGTACCACTCGTGGTCTGCGCTGTCGATGGTTGCGCCGCGATAAGCAAGCAGTCCTCCTGCCGCTGCCAGGGCAAAGCCAGGTTTCGAGCGACGTGTGAGGCCGAACAACGCAAGCGCGGCACCCCCGATTACGGAGCCCCAACGAAGAATGTCAAAGGAGGAAGCGTGGTCGCGACTATTCCATGGCTGAAGGTTCGAGTCTGATTTCATACAGGAGTGCTCCTCAAAGGTGAAAGATGACGCTCATCTGAGGACCGGAACATCAATCTTTGGCGGGCAAAGAATTATGGATGCAGAAAACCAAGCGAAAGAGCGCTGAGGTACTCTCGATTGCGTTCAGCCTGGATGGTTGCGGATGTGCTGAGGAAAAACAGGGCTACTTCTGGAAAAACATCTTTGCTGCAGTCACAGCGAGCAGCACGGCAAAGACCTTCCGCAGAGTGACTTGGGAGATCTGCTGTGCCCACATCCCTCCAAAATAGCCCCCGAAAAAGAACCCGAGGGCGATAAGCAGAGACATTTTAAGATCGACGTTCCCTGCTTTGTAGTACTCAATGAAGGCAAGAAGACCAATAGGCGCAAGCAGTGCGCCAAGGGAGGTACCTTGCGCGCGATGCTGACTCATATGGAACCCGTAAACCAGCGCGGGAATGATGACGATGCCACCCCCAATTCCAGCAAGTCCGGACAGAATGCCGGTCAGGAAACCAATCAATAGCGAGATGACGGTTGTCACGCGTTGTCCTTTTCAGGGATTGATAGACTTCTACCGATGACCGGCAGCATAGTACTTGCCGATAATTACACCGATCTCGACTGCCGAATCGGGACCGAGATCGTCGAAGGCGAACCCAATTCCTTTGTCTTCCGTATAGCGGACCTCGCAACTAAGATTGCGCTCGATGCCTTCACTCGGATCGACAACTCGCAATTGCACCATCTCTCCCGCGCGGTAGATCTTTGGATCGCATTCGCAAAAGAGTCCGCCCTGTCCAATCACGCGCAACCAACCAAGACGTCTGCCGTTCGCGTCTTCCAGATAGGCTTCTGCATCGGTGGGAAGTGTTACACGCTCGTATTTCCGTTTCTCTGCTTTGTCCATGACTCTCCTTATTGGACCTTTTCGGGAAATGGTTGCACGGGATCGACGTCCACCGGTACATCCCGCACCTGGGCAAGGCTGGACTTCAGTTCGCCTGGCATCACATCATATTTCTGGAACCAGGCGGCAGCGCGATTGCGATCGCCGGTGGCTTCCTGCTCCAGCAGCTCTTTCGCCAGTGCGGCAATCGCGTCCGGCATCTTGCCATAATCGACGTGGTACCGGCCTGAATTGTCGCGAACTATGGCCTTCTGCTCACTTAAGTAATTGAATTCCATCATTTCCGCGCGGCCATGGGCTTCGCCCACTCCGAAGCGTACAGTGCGGAAGATGCCCGCGACGTAGGAGGAATAGTATTCCTGCTCGCGTTCCTTTGGCAGCACACCTTTATCGACGAGGAACTTCAGCCCAAACATTCCGATTACATCCGCTTTTGCTTCCTCCAAGCCTGGGAAGACATCGGCGAGTGCTTCGCGAATATCTTCCTTTCCGCTTGGCGTGCGCGCATATGCAGGACCAAGACCATGGGAAATTTCGTGCATGACAGTCGACGCCATGTAGCCATTCGCACTGGCCTGCGCCGCCTGCGCGGGATCCATGATGCGTTTGGCCAGCGGCAAAATGACATAGTTCACGCGAGCGTCCATGTAGTTCTTGAAGAAAATCTTCTTCGTGCCCTTCTGTTCGTGAATGCGCGGATCGTTGGGCAGATTGTCGGCGACGGCCTGATAGCCGTGGCGCAGATCGCCGCCGCGGAAGGGAGTGTCCATCACTTCCATTGGCGACGGCTGTCCCGCCTTTGACGGACGATCCTCGGCAGCAAGCGGCAGCGCGTCCTGAAGATCGGGAACATGTTGCTGGTATAAAGCCAGGTTTGCGCTTTCCGCTTCATTGCGAATCATGACGGCGGCGCCATAAGAAGTCTTCACACCAAGGACGCCGTCGAGATAGGTCTCGTATGGCGCCATGATCACGTCAAACTTGGGATTCTGAAGATCAACCCATGCCAAATCACTTTTGTAGTAGTCGTCAGACAGCAGCGCATCGGCGCGAAGCCGCAAGAAGTTCGCGAATGATTTGTCATCAGAAAGATCGGCTGCATCGCGAAGTGCCTTTGCGGCTGGAATCAGAAATTGGCGAAATGCGGTGTGATACGGAATTGTCTCTAGGCTCTCGCCATTGCGACGAATTACGGTGTAGGCGCTGTAGAGTTCGTCTTTCTGGTCGGGATGAGCTGCAACACACTTTTCCAGATCCTCACGGCTGAGGTCTTCAGGATAGAGGCCGCGTCCGGGCGGCATTGGTTTGGTTCCAACAAATGGCTTGTTCTCGTTGGTCAGATCGAAGCGGCCTCCATTGATCATCAGAAAACGCCTCAACTTCACATCGCGAGCATCTGTCGATTTCTCTAGGCTCTTGTACAGCGCTAGACCATCCGGATCATTCTGCCGCCAAAAAATATCGTCCAGATATCGTGAGGCGTCCACCAGCTTGTCAATCATCTGAAGCTCGCGCGCAGAGAACTTGACCTTGTCAAAAGGAATCACGACGCGCTTGTACTTTCCCAGGCGCTCAGCGAGATCGGGCACTACATATTCTGGTTTGGCAAACCGAGAAGTTCCATGGTGCAGCGGTGTACTCAGTTTCCTGATGCCAACTTGCTTATTACTGGTCTGTGCAGAGATGAAGAAGCAACAACAAATCAGCAACAACGCTGAAACAAATTTGGAAAGGTCCACGCGCCGGATTTTAACAGGCACACTTTTGTGACCAGCGCGACACTAAATATCTCCTGGCATAGCGTCCGCTGCGTCGTCGAGTTTAAAAGTAAAACTCCCGAGCACTTTCTCGACTCATTCCAGCGACTTCTGCTAAGATTTCCACAGCTCTCGTCGATTCCCGCCAAAACCTCTCCATGGCTTTTTCTGTGTGCGTCTGCAGCAGTGCAGGTGCGATATGCTGGGTTCCTGCTCCAATATCCACAACATATTGGGTATCGATGTTGACCTCGACTCCCGCCAATCGTAAAGTGAGCTGGTCGCGAGTTCCTGACTCGGCGGCTGAGAGCAACCAAAACGACTGGTGTAACCATTTGAGTCAATATTCGTCGGCTATGGCCCCACAGACCGATTCGCGCCTGTTGCCAAGGCCTGGTTCGCTTGTGCGCTTGACTTCGTCTTTCCTGACCAAAGGAGAGTGCAGTGCTTAAGCTCAAGAAGCTTCAGATACTCGGCTTCAAATCTTTTTGCGATCGTACCGAACTGAAATTCCACGGCGAAGGTATTGCCGCCATTGTCGGACCGAATGGCTGTGGCAAGTCGAATGTCT
>DATLKS010000571.1:0-2968 GCA_035538255.1 Terriglobales bacterium | reverse complement strand
GTCTGGATAAATTGCAAATTCTCAGCGCGCCGCGAATATCTTTGTAACCAGTAAACACATCCCAAACTGCATTTCTCAATGTTCTCCGTGACTCCGTTGGTGAAAGATGTTTGATATCCTGCCCAGTCGCATGAACAAAATCTTTGCCAATGCCGATGAGGCGATCTTCGATATCGATGACGGAGCCACTGTGATGTTCGGCGGCTTCGGCCTGTGCGGAATTCCCGAGAACCTGATTGCTGCCATGGTGCGCAAAGGCCCGAAGAACCTTACTACGATCAGCAACAACGTCGGCGTGGACCACTGGGGACTTGGCCTTCTTCTCGAAGCTGGGCAGATCAAGCGGCACATTGGAACGTACGTCGGAGAAAACAAGTTTCTTGAGGATCTTGTCCTTACCAAGAAGCTCGATCTGGAACTGGTGCCCCAAGGCACATTTGCCGAGCGCATTCGAGCTGGAGGGGCAGGCATCCCGGCCTTCTATACGCCGACCGGCGTAGGCACGATTGTCGCCGAAGGAAAAGAGACGCGCGATTTCGCTGGACGTCCTTACCTCATGGAGCGATGGCTCAAAGCGGACTTCGCACTGATTAAAGCCTGGAAAGGCGACAAATGGGGCAATCTGGTATTCCGTAAAACGGCAAGAAATTTCTCGCCGATGATGGCGACCGCGGCCAAAGTCACCATCGTGGAAGTCGAGCATTTAGTGGAAGTAGGCCAAATCGATCCTGATCAGGTGATGACTCCCAGTATTTACGTGAAGCGCATATTCCAGGGCACAGGATACGAGAAACGCATCGAGCGGCGAACGGTGAGGAAGAGAGCCTCGTAGCCGCCAAGCTTCGAAGCTATGCAGTCCTGAACTAGGAAATCGTGAAAGGTGCAAGTGCCAGAGAAATTCGATTCCGTGGATGCCAGATCAGCACTTTCCTTTGACTGCCAGGAGCAGGACTGCATTAAAGGCAAGGCCGAGAATTGCAAATACGAAAGTTGCAATTGTCAGGGGATGACTCGAACCGTTGCGTCGAACGCTAGCCCGAAAGAGGAGTAACAGGAATTCCAGGATCAGCAGCACGACCGCCGCTCGTTTAAATCGGCAATAAAACTCCACTGCCGGCAGGAGTGAAAGCGAGAAGAAAAATAGAATCAGTGCAATGACAAGCAACAGCAATGTAATTCGTTCTGAGTCACCCATTTATCTGATTGTACTGAGTGGCCGCAGCAGCAATGAGTAGCCTTCCCAAATCGGACAAAACGAAAGATATCGAAAAACGCGAGCGAATCGTGCGGCGAATTGCGCGTGAATTGCGCGATGGCTTCTACGTGAACCTTGGAATCGGCATGCCGACATTGGTGGCGAACCACGTTCCCGTGGGCATGCAGGTGGTACTGCAGAGTGAGAACGGCATGCTTGGCATCGGACCGTATCCGTTGGAGGGGGACGAAGATCCTGACCTGATCAACGCCGGTAAGGAGACGGTGACAGAAATCCCCGGAACTGCATATTTTTCCAGCGCCGATTCATTCGCCATGATCCGCGGCGGCCACATCGATCTCAGTGTTCTCGGTGCGATGGAAGTCGATGAAGAAGGGAATATCGCCAACTGGATGATTCCGGGAAAGATGGTGAAAGGCATGGGAGGCGCGATGGATCTCGTTGCCAGCGCACGCCGCGTGGTCGTTGCCATGGAGCACACCACACGCGAGGGTGCTCCCAAGATCTTAAAGCGATGCACACTGCCGCTCACCGGCCTCAAAGTCGTGGACACGATCGTGACCGAGATGGCATACATCAAGGTCACGTCTGGCGGATTGGTGCTGGAAGAGATCGCTCCGGATCTAACGCCCGAGATGGTGCAGAAAGCGACTGAAGCCAAACTGATCGTCTCGCCGAATCTCAAGCAGATGCAATGCTGAATTTGTTATTTACCTTCTGATAAAAGCCAGTCCTCCCGGCTTCACTTCCGTGCTGCCAATAAATGATTGCCATTAATGCGCTTACCCGCCAGCCATGACCTTTGAAAACATCTCTGGTGACCTACGTTACTTGTGGCCCACGCGCAACAGCCTCATAACAATGGCATAAACCGCAACTGCGAAAGGCGGTAGGGGTTTAGTTGCGCAAATGAATCTCGCGCGCGCCAAGTCGAGGGTGGCCTTGATGGCCCTGCTATTTGCGGCGGCCGCCGGATTCGCATCAATTCCCGGGCAGCCCGCGATCTTTGAGCCGGAACCCTCGTCGTTCGACACGACTGAGGACGCCGACTTCGATCCCGGCGCGATTCCCAATTCGGCAGTGGCCAGCAGCGATAACTGCGCACGTCTTGCCAGCATGCAGGAGGAGTTCGAGCATGGAATCGTCAGCCAGAGCCTGAATCGAGTTCAAGGTCCAGAACAGGGGCCGCCGCTCGGAGTCTATGGCAAATTCCGGTTGGCAGTAGCGAATGTCTCCGATCCGTTCTCCCTGGCGATCACGGCATTGGATTCCGAGTTCGGCAATGCCACCGATTCAGCCTCGCCATTGCCCCGCGGCGCCGACGGATTCGGCGAGCGCTTTGGAATTTCCATGGCAGGGCAGGCATCAAGCGAGTTGCTCTCGACTTTCCTAATTTCCAGTATCTTTCATCAAGACCCACATTATCATCAGGATCCTGAAGCTCCGACCAAAGTTCGCATTGGGCATGCGCTGTCTTATGTGATGGTCACGCGTTCCGATTCGGGACATCGGATGTTCAACTTTGCCGAGTTTCTTGGCACGGCTGCGTCTTCGATTCTCGAAGACAGTTTCCACCCCGAGTGGAAGAAAGGGCCGGGGGAGAGTGCACAACGCATTTTCATCAGCATTGGCTCCGATGCGGCGTGGAACCTCATGACGGAATTCCTGCCCGATGTCGCCAAGCATCTGAATCCACGATTCCTGCTGCTGCGCCGGCTTGCCGAAAAGGCAGCTGAGCAGAATTAGATCTTC
>DATLKS010000570.1:0-4324 GCA_035538255.1 Terriglobales bacterium | reverse complement strand
AACAACCTCCACCTACAACGCCAATGCGCAGTCCGGCGGGCATCGGATCCTGCTGCGCCATGATTTCTTTTACCTTCGCCACCGCATTCGGCGTAAGGACTACAGGCGTCGTCTTGGGCGCGTTCTCGACATTCGGGGTGGTCGTAGTTGCCATGCTTTTCTCCTAAATGAAACCTCAGTATATCAGTCGTTTAGGGGCCAGTTGAAGCCCCAATATTGGATGAACAGGGCACCGAAACCGATTCAGGAGCTACGTGGATAGGGCCGCCGCAGCCGTATCCACTCTAGCTAGTTACGTACTTCCCTGCCTCGATGGTTCTCGCGGCAATCTGCTGCCGCAGCCCAATCACGTTGGTCGGATCGTGCTTTGTCAAACGGCGCAGAATCGTCGTTTGAATGCGGAGATTGTCGCCTTCCGCAGCGGCGGCGAGCACGCGGCGCGCGGCTACCTCAATACGCGCTAGAGCCTGAGAGATATACACCTGAGTCATCGCGATTGGAAGCGCAGCTGTCTTCTCTCCTTGCGACTGAATCAGCTTCGTCGTTCGCAGCAGCGCCGAATCGATAGCGAACACCTCGATGATCACGTCCGCCAGCGCGGCCATCACCTCCTGCTGCTCAGCGAGTTCCATCATGTATCGCTGAGATGCAACTCCGGCGATGAACAAGGCAGTCTTCTTGGCGCTAGCGAGCAAAGCACGCTCTGCCGTGAGTTCACCCTCTACCTCTTCGGCGATTGACGGTCCGGCGAGCACTTCGTCCATGAGCTTCTTAATTGCGGGCATGAGCGCAAGCTGCCCGCTCATAGCGCGCTTCATCAGCCAACCGGTAATGATCATGCGGTTAATTTCGTTTGTGCCCTCGAAGATGCGGTTCACACGCGAGTCGCGATAAGCACGCTCCGCCGGATATTCTTCAACGAACCCATAGCCGCCATAGATCTGAACAACATGATCAACCACACGATCCAGCATCTCCGAACCCCAGACTTTGAGAATCGAACACTCGACCGCGTATTCCTCGATGCCTTTGCGAATCTGTGTAGAGGCATCGGGACTCTGCTTATCGACATCGCGAAGAGCCTCATCGATCAGGCCTACGGTGCGGTAGGCAAGGGACTCGCCGACGTAAATTCCAATGGCGATGTCGGCAAGCTTTTCGCGAATGAGTCCAAATTCGGCCAGTGTCTTGCCAAAGGCCTTGCGTTGCTTGGCATAGGAGACGGCCGTCTGCAACGACGTCCTCGCACCGCCAACGCAACCGGCTCCCAATTTGAAACGCCCGATATTGAGAATGTTGAAGGCGATGATGTGTCCTTTGCCAATTTCGCCGAGCAGGTTCTCCACCGGCACCTTGCACTCATTCAGAATCAGCGGACAGGTCGAGGATCCGCGAATACCCAATTTCTTCTCCTCGGCACCGACCGAAAATCCTTGAAATGTCCGCTCAACAATGAATGCCGAGAATTTGTCGCCTGCCACCTTCGCAAAGATCACATACAAATCCGCAAAAGCTGCGTTCGTAATCCACATCTTCTCGCCATTTAGGATGTAGTGCTTGCCATCAGACGAGAGTTCAGCGCGAGTACGGCAATTCAACGCGTCTGATCCCGAGGATGATTCAGACAGAGCGTAGGCACCCACCCATTCACCCGAAGCGAGTTTGGGCAGGTATTTCGTCTTCTGCTCGGGCGTGCCGAAGTACACAATGGGGAGCGTCCCGATACCAACGTGGGCGCCCCAAGTCACACTGAAGCTGCCTGACTTGGCGATGTAGTCGGCGATGATGGCAGACGTGACTTTGTCCATCTCCATTCCACCGTATTGCTCGGGGATATCAACGGAGGTCAGGCCGAGTTCGCTGGCTTTCTTGATGAGATCGCGGCTGACGGAGTAGTCCTTGTGCTCGATCTTCTCGATATTCGGCACAATTTCCTTGAGCGCGAATTCTTCAGTGGTTTGCGCGATCTGCCGATGCTCGTCGGTAAAATCTTCGGGAGTGAAGACTTCTTCCGGTCGGCGGTCTTCGATTAAGAAACTGCCGCCTGCGATTTTCGTTTTAGGAATTGCTGCCGTTGCCATTCAAACCCCCTTCTTTGCCACAGAGCACACAGCTCACAGAGGAACTGATTTCCAATCTTGTCCCAAAACAAATCTACGGATTCCGTCCCTGAGATGACGGACATGGAAGTTGATTAGTAAACCTACGTTCTTGCCACTGAGTTTGAGATATGAGAGTAGCTGTGCCTCGTGAACGCCCATTATTCTCTCGACACATTTCAATTCAATAATCAGCAGGTCGTTCACTATCACGTCGATTCGGTGTCCGGCCTCGATGTGAATTCCGTGGTAAACAACAGGCAATGCAACCTGCCGTCGAACGGAAAATTCCGACTTCACCAATTCATGGCAAACACATGCTTCGTAAGCGCTTTCGAGCAACCCGGGACCGAGCGCCGTATTACCCTCATTGCCGCGCCAATCGCCGTTTCTGTCAGAGAATTCACTTGCACTTCGTCTGTGCGACTCTGTGCGCTCTGCGGTTGAGTTGTCACTGGATATTCTCGAAAATACCCGCAGCGCCCATGCCACCGCCAACGCACATTGTCACCAACCCATACTTCGCGTTTCTCCGCTTCAGCTCGCGGATAATGCTCGCCGTTAATTTCGCGCCGGTACAGCCTAACGGGTGGCCGAGCGCAATAGCTCCGCCGTTGGGGTTCACCTTCGCTGGATCCAAGTCGCCGGCTTTGATCACCGACAGCGATTGTGCGGCGAACGCTTCGTTCAGCTCGATCACCTCGATCTGATCCAGTTTCAGCCCCGCGATCTTCAGCGCTTTCGGAATCGCATACACAGGACCGATACCCATCTCTTCCGGTTTGTATCCAGCCGTCGCGAAAGCAAGATAGCGCGCCAGCGGCTTGATACCGAGTGCCTGTGCGCGCTCTGCTGACATCACTACGGCTGCCGCTGCCCCGTCCGACATCTGGGAGGAATTTCCCGCGGTTACTGTGCCTTTGGCGTGGAACGCAGGTTTCAGTCCGGCCAGGGCTTCGATCGAGGTGTCTGCGCGCGGGCCATCGTCTATCTTGAATTCCATGTCGATGCGCTTGGGCTTACTGCCGTTTGGCGTCGTGAATCTCACCGGAACGGGCACGATCTCGTCACTGAATTTGCCCGCATTGATTGCCGCCAATGCTTTCTTGTGGCTTTGAAGCGAGAATTCATCGGCCTGCTCGCGTGTGATCCCGAACCGCTGCGCGAGTCGCTCTGCCGTGAGTCCCATCGACAGATAAGCATCTGGATAGTTCTCGATGAGCCAGGGATTAGCACTGACTTTGTTTCCGCCCATAGGGATCATAGTCATGGATTCGACCCCACCTGCGAGAATCACATCCGCACTGCCGGACATGATGCGCTCGGCCGCCATTGCGATTGACTGCAACCCGGAAGAGCAGAAACGATTGATGGTCATCGCCGAACACTCTACCGGCAGTCCAGCACGCAGCGAAGCAATACGCGCAACATTCATTCCCTGCTCAGCTTCCGGCATCGCGCAGCCGAGAATCACGTCTTCGATCTCTTTTGGATCAAGCTGTGGCACGCGCGCGAGCGCCCCTTTGATGGCAGCGGCCGCTAGATCGTCGGGCCGTGTGCTACGCAGGCCGCCTTTATATGCCCGGCCCACCGGCGTGCGCATAGCACTTGCAATAACAACTTCTCTCATCTCAAAGACCTTTCAACCCAAAGGACAGAGCGAACGCTGAGAAAAGAAGACTTACCTTTTACTTTTCCTCTGTGTTCAATTTCGTAACGTTTTCCCTGTCTTCAGTGTGTACTGGATTCGCTCTTGCGTCTTCTTTTCACCGCAGAGCGACTTGAATGCCTCGCGCTCAAGATCGAGCAGGTACTGCTCGCTCACCGGAGTACCGGGCGTGACGTTCCCGCCGCAAAGCACCTCTGCGACTTTGTTTCCGATCTTGACTTCGTGGTCGCTGATGTATTCGCCCTGCCTCATTAGATGAACGCCGAGCTTCAAGGTCGCCAGGATGCTCTCTCCTGGAGCAGGAATATCGGTCCGCATTACGGGAGCGCTGTAGCCTTCTTCCACCAGCTCCAGGGCACGTCGCTTTGCGTCAGTGAGCAAACGCTCGCGATTCATTGTGATGACGTCGGCCTCGGAGAGAAATCCCAAATTGCGCGCCTCGAGCGCGGAGGTCGAGACCTTCGCCATCGCGACAGTCTCGAAGTTCTTCTTCATCGCTTCCATCAGTTCGACGGACTCGCCGCGTCCTGCCGGGCGAATGCTCGACGCTGCATCT
>DATLKS010000569.1:0-1833 GCA_035538255.1 Terriglobales bacterium | reverse complement strand
CTCGTCTGTTCCGCACACTCATTTCTTTACAATGTTATGTCTATAACACAGACAAGGTCAAGTCGAGGGGTTTCACCTGCAAGCTATCTGGTTAGAACGCTGCCCTGTTCCCGCAAACGGTCACGGTCGGCCTCGCTCCTTCTTCGACGACATCCTACAGCAAGCTCGGAACCCCCACCTTTGGTCCTTCAGTGGGAACGACCCCGAATCAGATCGCGAAGATTGCCATGATGGTCGGGTTTGGACTTTAATCCCGGACAAGATGATCTACTTAACCTACTTACACAGGGCTTGATGCAGTGATGCGAGTGTAGTATGATTCTGCATCATGCGCACGACAATTACGTTAAACGATCGTCTTCTGGAGCGGCTGAAGAAGCGCGCTGCGGAATCAGGCACAAGCGTCAGCGAGCTGATCGAACGTGCGGTGCGCCTGCTATTGCAGGCCTCTGCGCCGCAGCGACGAGACCGTTTCGATTTGGTGACGTTCGGCGAGGGAGGTCAGTTCACGACATTGAATATCGATAAGACCGCTGCGCTGCTTGAAGCCGACGACGTCGAGCGTTTTGTGAGGCAGCGCTAGCCGATGCAACTGCCGGACGTCAATGTCCTAATCTACGCGCACCGGCAGGACGCGCCCGAGCACGATCGATACGCGGCGTGGCTTAGAGCCCTGGTCGAAGCGCCGGAACCGTTCGCGGTCGCGGAGATCGTGCTCGCCGGCTTCCTGCGAATCGTGACAAATCCCAAGATCTTTCGGCCGGCGACGCCGATGCAAACAGCACTGGTATTTTGCCGCAGGCTCGTCGAGTGGCCACGAGCCGTCTTCGTCATGCCGAGTCGCACACACTGGGACCTGTTTGTGAAAATGTGCAACGCCATTGAGGGCCCTTTGGTCGCCGATGCTTACGTGGCGGCCTTGGCCATCGAGCACGGCTGTGAATTGATCACCACGGATAGCGACTTCTCTCGGTTCCAGGGACTACGTTGGCGTCATCCATTAAGTGCGTAAACGCGGCAAGTTGGCCTGTTTCCGGACGAGCCACGTGTGCGGGCCATTGCTTGGAGTGTCTTCGTTCTAGTAGCGCCCTGTTCCGTCAGTCCGGCACGAGGTCGGCGGAAGACTTTCGGTCGGTCGGCGCGTTGCATGGTGCTTCACCTCGGCAGCTATCTCTGGTAGCACGAATCTCGCATGAGCGCGGTCACACTTGCAGGCGTGTTGCAGTCGATTCTGTGCGGAAGACTGTCTACCTCAGCCAAGCAAGGCAACGCACTTGGTTAGAATCCCACACTGTCACGGCCAATTCCCTTCCCTGTTCCACAAACCCGACATATATACATATATAGAGGATGCTTTTCGTGCGTGTTTCACCTGTCCATCAGTTGAACCCCTACAACGCAAATTCCAGATTGCACAAGCTGTTATTCGGAATCAACAGGTTACGTTCGGATAACGTGCCTCATTGTCGGACAGGACAAGCCCGTCGCCCTGGTCACCGGAGCTAATCAAGGGATTGGTCTTCAGATCGCAAAGGATCTCGCGAGATCCGCAATCAGGCTGGGCCCTGTCGGGTTCCACCCAAGTCTTCTCTGTGTTTGCGCGCTTGAGGCCCGAAGATCGTTATTGGCGAACATGCTCAACCACCCAAAAATGAGGCTGCGCTTGTTCCGGAGATAGGGATACCACCCGCACCTTCAACCCTTTACCGATGGCTTCAGCAATATCCCGCATTGCTACACCTTCTTCGGCCACCGCGTGATACTTCGCGCCTGCGTCATGTTTTTCCGGCGCGAGCCTGTAAAGACGTGCAACATCCAAAACGTGTGCTGCTG
>DATLKS010000568.1:0-1844 GCA_035538255.1 Terriglobales bacterium | reverse complement strand
TAGGTCCCCCTGTACTTCACTTAGATCACAGCGAGCGCCTTGGAAAATGGCATTCAACTGGAGTGCGGCGGCGATGACACCGCCAAGGCTTCCGGAGCCTACACTTTCCGATGCGGCGGGATTTCCGCATAGCCCGGTGCGGCTTGCATCAGGTTGCGATCGAGTGAAGCATTCGCATTCCCGACCGCCCAACGAATGCCCCCGCCGAGAAGATTCAGGAAAAAGTTGTTCGACCAGTTCTCAGGGCGATCGCCAATAGCGGTGTAGAACACGCGACCTTGGCCCTCCATGCGCGCCCAGGTCATCGGATAGGGCGGACGCTGATACGGTTCACCCTTCATCCCCGTCGTGTCGAGGGTCATTATGACGTGTACGTCAGTCCTGAAGTCCTTCAGCGAATACCACTCATCATTGAAGCTGACTGGAGACGAGACTTCTTGCAGGCCGGGAAAATGTGAATCGTTAACTATAAGTTTCGCAGTTTGCAGTCGCGGCGTACTGCCGTGAGTGATGAACTCGCCGCCTAACATACGGATGTACGGATCAGACTTCTCTCCATGTGCGACGTAGCGGTTGGAACCGTCTTCGGGATCAGGTTGGGTGTGGAACGTATCGGCGGCGGCATGCACGCCCACGAATCCCTGTCCGTCGTGGATAGCATCGAGCAACGCCCGCTTGCCTTTCGGCGACATCGGCGGGTTCTTGTCTCCGCCGGCTTTGGTTAAGTCCCCAGTCGTGAAAAAAAGCAGCGCGGTATGCTTGCGGAAGTCGGTGGAATCGAAGACCCGGCCATCTTTGGTGGCGGTCACGTCGAACCCATGCTCATTGCCCAGGGAAGTCACCGCTCGTTCGACAAAGCTGGGCCTGCCGCCAACTCTCTTGACGACCTCGTGCTCAAAACCGGACGACTTTGTGAACACGAGAACCGATTTCTTCTGAGCGGACCGCACAACTTTTGGCAGCGCCATAGCCGCAAACGCCACTGTACCCGCGCGAATGAATTGGCGGCGACCAATATCACTGTTCATCGATGGGCCCCACTTAAACTTCATGGCGTCGAAATCGTTCAACCAGATGATCGCATGCTCGGACCGCAAGAGCCATCATCGTAAGCGTTGGGTTCTGGCAGGCCGACGAGACGAAACAGGAACCATCCGCTACCAGCAGGTTCGAGATGTCGTGTGATTGACAGAACGGGTCGAGCACAGATTTCTTAGGATCAGTGCCCATGCGGGCTGTACCCACCTCATGGATTGCCATGCCGGGCATTTCAGTTCCGGTGTGGAGCCGTATGCTCTTTGCCCCAGCGGCTTCCAGCATTTCCGCTGCAGTCACGCCGGCATCGTGCATGAGCGCAGCTTCGTTCTTCCCGTGTGCCATGCTGATTCGCAGCGCGGGAATGCCCCAGGCGTCTTTCAAGTTCGGGTCGATTTCACAAAAATTATCGAAGCGCGCCAATGACTCGCCAAAAGCTCCAAGCGAAACTTGATACGTCCCCAGCTTCACAGCTTTCTTGTACTCGACACCGAGACCCGGGGCATCCATGTTGAACTCAGGCGAAGATTTTCCCTGGAATCCGTAGCCACGAATGAAGTGTGGATGCTTCCCGGTTGTCGGAGTGTTGCGGTATCTCACGACGTAAATTCCGTTCGGGCGGTGAGGAGGACTAGCGTTGGGCGGGACTTTCAAATCCTCGAAGGTACCGGTGGCCTCTGCGCCAACGACGTGATCCATCAAGTAGTGGCCCAATAGACCACTGGAGTTAGCTAGCCCATTTGGATTTTCACGCGTCGAAGAATTGAGCAGGATGCGCGTGGACTCAAGAGCTTGTGCGCATAAAACCA
>DATLKS010000567.1:0-5161 GCA_035538255.1 Terriglobales bacterium | reverse complement strand
TCCGACTCGCTTTCACAGCGGCGCTTCTCGATGCAAATTGTCGGGCTGTTCGCAGTTACCGCTTTGCTCCTCGCCGCACTGGGAATATACGGCGTGATTTCGTACATCGTGAGCGAACACACACGCGAAATTGGCATTCGCCTGGCTCTTGGCGCACAGAGCGGCAATATTCTCGGCGATGTTTTGCGCCAGGGTCTGCAACTTGCTGGCGCTGGAGCCGGGATCGGCTTGGCCGCGGCGTTCATCATGGCGCGCTTGATGTCCGGGCTATTGTTCGGAGTGCGTCCTACTGATCCCTTGACGTTCACCGGCGTAGCGCTTCTTCTCATTTTTGTGGCTTTGCTGGCTTGCTACATTCCCGCGTGCCGCGCCGTGCGCGTCGATCCGATCCTCGCTCTCCGCCATGAATAACAGGAATGGCTGCTGGTTTTTGTGCCTGCTTTTGCGGCGGCAACATTGCGGCGCCCATCGCATGCACCGGTCACGCCGGGTCCCCCACCTCGCTCCCGTTTTCGAGTTGTAGCTTTCGTGGATTCTGCCATGAAGTAGGTGTCCCACTCTTGCCCCGCGAGAGTGGAGAACCCGATGTTTAGGTATCAAAATGGGAATTTGGGCAGGGCACCCCGGCAGCGACATCTTCCCCGATTCTTAAATTATCGGATTAAATAACGCTGAATCTCCAGCATAATGCCGGTTACGAGAGCTTCCTTAATGTCGGCTTGCGCGGCTTCCATGCGGTTTCTCGTTCTTGCCCGAAAGGAGTGGGCATCGCATCGCTGTTTTGTAAAGGGATCGTCCGTCGAAAGCGAACCATAGAAGAGAGAACATCTCTTCCCACTTTAGAATATACCGCCCCCGGGGACTTGCGGCAAGACCGCAGTCATGCTGCATCATCGTCGCCTGAAGCCAGAAATCCGACGGAAAACGGAGGCACGGAATGCGTATTTCTTTGCATGGGTCGCCCGGAGACGTTCGAAGCAATCGTGGGATTCGCGGTACAGGTGGAAGCATTCGGAGCAAGCGCGCGGTAGTGCGCGACAACGATTGCGATCGGCGTGATGCCGACCGGACCGTGGCGATCGCCGAGCATGCCGTGGTGATCGCCGGGGGAGGTCCGACAGGGCTGATGCTAGCTGGCGAGTTGGCGTTGGCGGGCGTCGATGTTGTCATTGTCGAGCGCCGCGCCACCCAGGACCTCGCTGGCTTGCGTGCAGGCGGGCTGCACGTACGCACCATCGAGGTGCTCGATCAGCGGGGAATCGCCGATCGCTTCCTTTCGCAAGGGCAGGTGATTCGACGAGCACCATTCGGCGATATCGCTCTCGATACCAGCGACCTGCCAACTCACCACAACTACTTTCTCGCGCTCTGGCAGCCTCGCACCGAGCAGATCCTGGCGGACTGGGTCAGCGAGTTGGCAGTACCGATCTATCGCGGATGCGAGGTGACGGGTTTCGCACAGGACGAGACTGGCGTCTCCGTCGAGTTGTCCGACGGTCGTTCGTTACGAGCAAAGTACCTGGCCGGGTGTGACGGCGGACGCAGCCTGGTCCGCAAGAAAGCAGGCATCGATTTTCCAGGCTGGGATGCATCAACCAGCTACTTGATCGCTGAGATCGAGACCGCTGAAGAACCGCAGTGGGGTGTTCGGCGCGGTGAAAAGGGCATCAATGCTGTGGCCAAGCTTGAGGAGGGCAAGCGTGCACGCGTCGTCTTGAATGAACCGCACATCGGCGCGAGCGACGAGCCGACGCTACGCGACCTTCGCGAGGCGCTTATCGCCGTATACGGCACGGACTACGGGCTTCACAGCGCCACATATATTTCCAGGTTTACCGACATGACGCGGCAGGCAGCGTCGTACCGGCGCGGCCGTGTACTGCTCGCCGGGGACGCTGCACATGTGCATTCCCCACATGGCGGTCAGGGACTCAACCTCGGCCTTCAGGATGCGGTGAATCTGGGATGGAAACTCGCGCAGGTGGTGCAAGGGACATCGCCGGAGAGTCTCTTGGAGACATACCATGCGGAGCGTCACCCAGTCGGTGCTCGAGTCTTGCGGAACACCAGGGCGCTCGGCGCCCTCGAACGAAGCGAGAATCGTATCCAGGCCTCGCGGGAAATGATGTCCGAGTTGCTGCAGAACGACCAGACTCGCAAGCAATACCTCGCGATGATGTCTGGTCTGGACATTCACTACGATTTCGGTAACGGACACCCGCTACTCGGACGACGGATTCCCGATTTGGATCTGGTGAGCGCTGGCGGCCCAATGCGCGTCTTCACACTGCTGCACGATGGACGGCCGGTACTCCTCAATCTGGATCAGCCCGGCTGCTTCGATGTGACTCCATGGGCGGATCGCGTTCAGTTGATCGACGCCAAATACTTGGGTACCTGGGAGCTTCCGGCAATGGGGACGGTGTCGGCTCCCGATGCCGTTTTGATTCGGCCCGACGGATACGTAGCCTGGGTCGGAGACGGAACACAGCAGGGACTCGCTGAGGCGCTAACTACTTGGTTCGGACCTCCTACTGCAGCCTGGCGCGATTTTCGGAGGATGGCGGAAAAGAAAACGGCTGTACCTGCCGGGTGCAGCACCCTTCAGGATTGAAGGGTGCTGGGCCCCCCGACAACCCGAGATGCTTAAACGGTACCCACCACTGCCTGCTTTGCTGAGGCCAGCCTCACTGTGGGGCGCTCTCCGTTGTTTACATCAGCGGGCAAGATCCAGTTATAAAAATTGGGCGGCCCACCCAGCCCCTCCTCAGTTCAATTTCGGACAGAAAATCCCGTCTTTGGACGCGCGAGAATCTCGCAATCCGCATAAGCCTCGGGCAATCAGAGAGTTAGCCGTCTTCTCATCCGGCGGGCAGATTGCGAGTTGGGAAGGTTAAATCGCGTCGTCTTCCCGCGGGAGAAACATGGATACTCTGCTGCAAGATCTTCGGTACGCATTGCGCACGTTGCGCAACTCGCCCGGATTCACCGCCGTCGCGGTGATCACCCTGGCCTTGGGCATTGGAGCGAATACGGCGTTATTTAGCGTAGTGAATGAAGTACTCCTGAAATCCCTGCAGATCCCTCAGCCCGACAAAGTAGTGATGCTTTGGCCGCGCAATCCCTCCCGGAACATCCCTGTGAATCAGGTCACGCCGGCGCTCTATGAGGACTGGCGAACGCAGAACCACGTCTTCTCAGAGATGGCTTGCGCAGCCGACCAGTCATATACGCTGACGGGAGCTGGGCAGCCCGACTCTCTGGTGTCATGGCGACTCTCCGCCAACTTCATGCACGTTCTCGGGGTCAAGCCCTTCCTCGGAAGGATGTTTACTCCAGAAGAAGACCAGCCGGGACACGAGCACGTAGTCGTACTTACCTACAAACTGTGGCAAAGAAAATTCGGCTCTGATTCCAGCATTTTGAATAAGACCGTCACCCTCAATGACACGCCTTACATAGTGATTGGCGTGATGCCACGAGGATTTAATTTTCCCGGTGATGTGAATGATATCTGGACGCCCCTGGCGCTTCGGGCAGACCTGAGTTCAAGCCGCTCAGCCCACATCTTGCGTGTCGTGGCTCGGATCAAGGAAGGCGTCTCGATGCAGCAAGCTCAGAACGACATGGAACAGCTTTCGTCGCGGCTGGCTGCGTTGCATCCCGACACCGACAAAGGCTGGGACGTCTTTTTCCGGCCGGTCAAAAACCTGTTCGTGGGCGACGTACGCACACCGCTGCTAGCTTTGATGGGAGCCGTCGGATTCGTTCTGCTGATCGCCTGCGCGAATCTGGCGAACCTTCTGTTGGCACGATCGGGTTCGCGACGGCGGGAGATCGCAATCCGTGTCAGTCTAGGCGCAAGTCACGCGCGCATCATGCGCCAGGTGCTGACCGAGAGTGTGCTGCTGTCCTTATTCGGATCTGCAGCCGGGCTGATTTGTGCGGCATGGTCCAGCGGCTTGCTCCTCCACCTGTTCCCGCAAAACATCGCCAATCTCCGCATGCCGCACGTCGACAAGATTTCTGTAGGCGGTATTGTCATTACATTTTCCGTCCTGCTGGCGCTGGTTACCGGTCTGCTGTTTGGCATGGTACCCGCATTGCAGGTTCGCAGTGTCTCGCCGGATACCGATCTGAGAGAAGGCGCTGAACGCATCGTGGGTAGCGGATCGGGATCGAGATTGAGACCGACCCTGGTTGTCGCCCAGGTCTCACTCGCGTTAGTCCTTCTTGCCTGCGCAGGGCTGATGATCAAGAGCTTCCTGAGATTGCAGCGTGCAAGTCTTGGCTTTAACCCCGATCATGTGCTGACCATGCAAGTTGTCTTGCCGCAGAGCCGCTATCGTACCGATCCCGAACGGAGCAAATTCGTGCAGGATGCTCTATCCCGAATTGAACCTCTACCAGGCGTCCAGTCCGCAGCCGCCGTCAATTTTCTTCCCCTGAGCGGCTTCTGGGGGACACTCTCATTCCAGACCACATTGGCTCCGAACATTCCGGTATCGCAATGGCCGGAAGCTGACTATCGCATTGCCAGCACCGATTATTTCCGCACCATGCAGATCCGAGTTCTGCGAGGTCGCGTCTTCTCCGCCCAAGACACAGCAGAATCTCCTCTGGTTTGCGTGATCAACCAGACTCTGGCGCAGCAATATTTCCACGACGAAGATCCCGTAGGCCGATACTTGACGCCGGATCCCGGTGGATTTGGAAAGAAGCCGTTTCTTATCGTCGGAGTAATAGCTGACGTAAAACATTTCGGCGCTGCCGAGCCAACGCACGCGGAGCTCTATCGACCTTTCATGCAAGATGGTTTCCGCCTGATTGCATTCACGATCCGTACCAAAACCGAACCCATGGCGCTGGCCGATTCCGTGAGGAACGCGATCTGGAGCCTCGATAAAGATCAGTCGATCTTCCGTGTCCTGCCGATGGAAGATGCGGTAGCGCAGTCGTCAGCTTTGCGCCGCACGAGTATGGCGATCCTAGCGTTCTTTGCGGTGACGGCCTTGGTGTTGGCTGCAGTTGGAATCTATGGAGTGATTTCGTTCCTGGTTATCCGCCGCACAAGAGAAATGGGCATACGCATGGCGCTGGGAGCGCGGCGTAGCGATATCCTCCGCATGATCGTTGGCCAGAGCCTCCGCGTAGTTTTGAT
>DATLKS010000566.1:0-3635 GCA_035538255.1 Terriglobales bacterium | reverse complement strand
CGATGCGCCGCCGGCAGTGGAGTGGCATCTGCGCAGCAACTTTGATGCCGACTGGCTGCCGCAGATCGCCAATCAACCTGCCATCAATGCGGAAGATCGCCACATCGCTGGAGATTTCCTGGGAGCGATGGGTGCGCGCTTGCTGGCGGGCAGGATGTTTACCGAACAGGATCAGCGGTCAAAGAATCCGCCCGTACTGGTAAACGAGGAACTCGTCCGCGAGTACCTGCACGGCGGCAATCCCCTTGGACATCATCTGAACCCAGGTGGCAAGGCGCACGAAATTGTGGGAGTGATTGCCAACCAGCGAGGAATCGCAGGAACACTGGAGAAGCCGCCGGGACCCGTTGTCTATTGGCCTGCGGATGCTGACGGAGTAACGAATCGCTATTTCGTGGTTCGCTCGGCTGCTCCCCCTCAGCAGTTGTTCCATGAGATCAGAAATCAGCTGTATCAGACGGACTCGCGGCAAGCTGCGGGCATGATGGAAACAATGGACGATCTGCTGGATAAAGCTATCGCGCAGCCACGGCTAAATATGTTGGTACTGGTGTCCTTTGCTGCAATCGCGCTACTGCTGGCGTGCGTGGGTATCTACGGCGTGGTGTCAAATTTCGCGACGCAGCGAACGCAAGAGATCGGTGTACGCATGGCTCTAGGTGCAACGCGCGGGCAAATCGCTGGACTTTTTGTATTTGGCGTGATGACTTGGGCGTTGGGAGGATTGTTGTCAGGAACGGTCGTATCGTTGGGAGTCATGCAGCTGCTGCGCAATCAACTCTACGGAGTTCAGCCCAATGACCCACGCATATTTCTTGCATCAATTCTAATCCTGCTTATTCCGGTGCTGCTCGCGGCGCTGCGACCGGCACTGCGGGCGGCGAACATAGACCCAATGTGGGCATTACGAGCGGAATAAAGCGAACCGAATAGCTCATTCTCAATCAGCTACACGCTGAGACACAGCATTGAGCAGAACCCAAAGCATGATTGACGTTCTTGCTTTTAGGAATTCGAAATGAAATCGCTGAGACGGTTCTTCAGTCGTTTGAGTTCCTGGGCAACCCGGAAACGCGATGAGCAACGCCTACGAGAGGAGATTGAAGAACACTTAGCCCTGCCGACCGCTGACAACATTCGCACCGGTATGTCGCTCCAGGAAGCGCGACGCCAGGCCTTGCTGAAGTTCGGTGGGGTGGAAACAGTGAAGGAGAGCCACCGCGAGCAGAGAGGCTTGCCGTTCATCGAAACGTTGATCCAAGATGCGCGTCATGCACTGCGACGATTGCGAATGGCGCCAGCATTCACAGTGGCAACGGTCTTGACTCTGGCTTTAAGTATCGGCGCTACAACGTCGATTAGAAAGCTCTTGCCGAAGATCGAACCGATTGCAATGCACTACGAAGTCCGCGCCAGCACTGTCTAGCGTTCATCACAGTTTGAGTTTCCGAATTGCCGTTGTGATGAAAAGATCTGCTGGGTGCCACTATGACTAAGGATGACATTCAGCTTCTCTATGAATACGACCGCTGGGCGAACAACAGAGTTTTGCAGGCAGTCTCCGTACTCAGCGTTGAGCAGTTCACGCGCGATCTCGGTGGCAGCTTTCTTTCCGTACGAGATACGCTGGTGCACCTGATCGGCGGCGAGTGGAGCTGGCTGGCATATTGGAAGGAGCCATCGCATAACTCCGCATTTTTGACAGATTTGAGGAAGAAACGGGATGCCATTTTTAATCCGAATGGATTTCCCAACGTGGCTGCAGTGCAGTCAAAATGGGCCGAAGTTGAAAAAGAACTAACCGACTTCGTAGGTCGCCTGACAAACGAATCGTTGAGAGCGATGCTTCCTTTTCGCACGACACAACTCAGTTTGGCGCAGCTGATGCAACATGTGGCGAATCACTCCACGTACCATCGTGGTCAAGTCGCGGTCATGATGCGGCAGCTTGATACCGAGCCTCTGGCCACCGACTTCCATCTGTTCCTGGTGGAAGGCCACCGCGATGCTATGTCCACATCTGGAATCAGTTGAAGAAAAGTTTGACCCATCGGATATTGTTAGACACTTCAAAATCGCCTGAACAGACGCTCCAGCCACCACTTCAATCAGGCGCAACACCAGATGACGCTCTCGCTAGCCGACTGCGTGGATTCGGTCCGCTTGGGCTCATCGCCATACTCGCTATTCTGCTGATTGGAAATATCGAGGTAGGCAGAGTTGGAGGAGCCCCAATCTTTCTGCCTGTCGGCGCCGGTCTGGTCCTGGTGTGGCGGTGGATGTCACAAACGCCGTGGCGCGAGCTCGGCTACGTGCGCCCGAAAAGCTGGATCGCCAGTCTGACCATCGGAATTCTTTTTGGCGTCGCCTTAAAGTTCCTCATGAAGGCCATCGTAATGCCGATCCTCGGCGCTCCTCCCATCAACCAGGCCTTCCACTTCCTTGTCGGAAATCGTGCGGCGCTCCCGGCTGCGCTGTGGTCCATGATTTTTGTTGCAGGTTGGGGAGAAGAAACCCTGTTCCGAGGCTACATCTTCGAGCGCTTGGGCAGGCTTTTAGGATCGAGAATTGAAGCAAAAATCATAATCGTGCTGGTCAGCTCCGTATGGTTTGGTTGGGACCATTATTCCGGCCAAGGACTTGCAGGCGCAGAACAGGCCACAATCGTCGGTCTGGTGTACGGCACAATCTTCACGATCACGGGCCGGTTGTTCATGCTGATGTGCGCGCACGCAGCCTTCGATCTGGCTGCTTTGGCCATCATCTATTGGGACCTCGAATCTCGCATAGCCCATCTTGTCTTCAAATGACCGAGCTAAGAGGCGGGAACAACCGTTACGTTGGGAGCATTTATTGCAATGTCACACGAAGGCAAGGTCTGACGAAGAAAGACGATTCTGGATGTGTCGTCGGCAACTCGTACCTAAACGCATAACGGAGCATTAGCCCGTCAGCACGCGACCGCAACTAGAATGTTCCCGGGGCGGCCATGAATCTCGAGAGTCTCATTCAGGACGCGCGCTTCGGACTTCGCGTCCTCTTCCGCAGACCGGCATTCACCAGTGTCGTAGTCATTGTTCTTGCGCTTGGGATCGGCGCGAACACCGCGATCTTCAGCATCGTCGACGTGGTCCTGCTTCGGCCCTTACCTTACCGCGACAGCGATCGACTGGTGCTCGTGTGGCAAAGCAGCAAGGAGCATCGCGCCACTGGCGAGTGGTTTAACACATATCGCGAGTTTGAGGAGTGGCAGCGAAACAGCCGCAGCTTCGAGAAGGTAGCGGCGCTCACCTGGACCGTTAGCGAGAAAACGCTGGTCTGGCGCGGCAAGACGCAAAACGTTCTGGCGATTCCCACGAGCGTCGATTTCTTTTCCATGCTCGGCGTGGACGCGGCCATCGGACGCACCTTCGAGCATTCCGACCTCAATGAAGGATGCACCGCCGTTCTCTCACATGCATTCTGGCAAAACGAATTAGGCGCGCCGGCCGACCTGGTCGGAAGAAGCATTCCGCTCGACCAGAGGGAATGCAGGATTGCCGGCATCATGCCGAAGGATTTCTCGTTTTATCCGACACAAACCGCTCTGTGGACGCTCATCACTCCCAATAGCGAATTCGCAAAAGATCCGTGGG
>DATLKS010000565.1:0-2270 GCA_035538255.1 Terriglobales bacterium | reverse complement strand
ATCCGTGGTGGAGAACGAAGTTGAATTTCGGCAGCAGTGAGCCTTTCGATGACCTTCATCGGTCCACCGCATTTAGGGCAGCGCCAAAGATCGGGACAGTCTTCGGTGGAAGTGGCGTGTTGTTGTTTTGCTTGCGGTTGTTGTTCCGAACCCAACAACGGAAAGCAAAGCGGTAGGAACGTGGCGCGTTTGCGGTTAGCCAAAAAGCCGAAGTTACGGATGCGCACAAAGCTTTTTGGAAGAATGTGCAGTAAGAAGCGGCACAAGAATTCATCGAGCGATAGGGGCAGCAACTTCTGTTCGTTGTGGTGAGCCGAATCGCGCCAACGAAAAGTGACTTGGCCATCGGTGAGGGAGACCAGGCGATGGTTGGAGATGGCCACACGGTGAGTGTAGCGGCCCAGATAGTGCAGCACATATTCGGGGCCACCGAAGGGACGTTTCAAGTAGACCACCCAGTCTTGTCGAAACAGCGGCCGCAGCCAGGTGGCAAAGATCTTGGGCTGAGCGAGGAGTTTCAGATCTCCCTCGAAGCGCAGCTGACCGTTCTGAAGAGCCTGTTTGAGCACGTCCACGAACTTGCCGCGAAAGATTTCCCGCAACACTTCCTTGGGAAGAAAGTAGTTGTCTCGTGAACGAACCCAGCGGGTGTGATCGGGCGAGAGGCCGCCGGCAGGAACGACACAATGGACATGCGGATGAATTTTGAGTTGCTGACTCCAGGTGTGTAACACGCTGAAGAAACCAATCTCCGCGCCGAGGTGTCTCGGATGGCGTGCTACTTCGAGAAGGGTTTCCGCACTGGTGCGGAACAGCAAACCGTAGAGGACCTTCTTATTCTGCAGCACCAGCGGAGCCAACCGATGGGGCAGTGTGAAGACCACATGCAGATAGCGGGTCGGGAGAAGTTCTCGTCGACGTGCAGCGATCCAGCGGTCCCGAGCAGCGGTCTGACACTTCGGGCAATGGCGATCGCGGCAGCTGTTATAGGAGATGGGGGCACGATGTCCGCAGCGGGTGCACTCATCGAGATGACCGCCGAGTGCGGCGGTGCGACACCGGCGAATGGCCAGCAACACTTTGATGTGCTTCCAACGGAGCCAGTGGCGATTTCGTTCGATGAAGGTCTCTCCCGCGGCGCGGACCAGATCGGCCACCTCGAGGGGTGGCCGGGCCATCTAGTGCTCCTGCGGCGAAGGGCCTTCGAGCGGCAGTGAATCCAATGGACTCGCGGCCGCATGCAAGTGACGTTGGGAGAGATGCAGGTAGCGAGCCGTCTCTTTCAGATCGTTATGGCCCAACAGGATCTGAATGGTGCGCAGATCGGCGCCTGCTTCCAGTAGATGCGTGGCAAAGCAGTGCCTCAGCGTATGTGGGTGCACCTCTTTCTGGAGGCCCGCTCGCTGGGCGGCTTCCTTGCAAGCGTTCCAGACCACCTTGGTAGGGATCGGTGTATCACTGGTATGCCAGCGGTTGCCTGGAAACAGCCAGGCGCTTGGCTTGCGCTGCAGTCCGCGCCAATGCTCACGCAGTGCCTCGAGCAGTTTTGGGCTGAGCATCACATCTCGGTCTTTGCGTCCCTTACCGCCCTGGACGTGAATCACCATGCGTTGGCTATCGATGTCGCTGACTTTTAGGTGGGTCCATTCAGCGCGTCGTACTCCGGTGGAGTAGAGCGTCATCAACAGAGTGCGATGGAAGGAAGTGCCCGCGGCCTGGATCAATCGTGCGACTTCTTCCTGGCTGAGGATCGCTGGAAGGCGATGGGCCCCTTTCGGGTAGGGAGTGTCGGCGATGCTCCAGGCCCTCTTGAGCGTCTTACAGTAAAAGAACCTTAAGGCTGCCAGACGGAGCGCGACGCTGCTCGGCGACAACTTGCGCTTCTCAAATAGCTCCGCTTGGTATTCGCGAATGTGTCGAGGGCCTAAGCGATCCGGGGAGCAGTGGAAGTGTCGAGCAAAATCCTCGACTGTGCGGATGTAGGAACGTGTGGTATGTTGAGCGTAATTACGGCGCTGGAGTTCTTCCAGCATTATTTTTCTGAGATGGGTCACAGGGACCTCCTTGTGACCCAAAACTTATCTCAAGCCATCGAGCAACCAACACTCCACTACCTCACGCGAAGCGTCCGCCGCCGGGCGGCTACGTCCTAACGCGGTTACCGGAGAGTGGAATCGGTGGCCAGAGCTGGCAGGCAGATGTGCAGTTATCTAACTTATCGAGCACTAGTTCGGGTTAGTTGCAATCAAAGACGGACTCCTAGGACCATA
>DATLKS010000564.1:0-1960 GCA_035538255.1 Terriglobales bacterium | reverse complement strand
CGTTTTCATTGCACGCAGCTTCGCCTGAAACTCGCTGTCCATTTGCACAACTTCTTTGAGCGGCTTGCGAAGATCGGCGCTGCGCTGGTTATAGTCGTCGACGTTGTTGTCGATCTCATCCACCAAGGTCGTAATGTCTTCAAGCAGATCATGGATGCGCTTCCCGCGATCTTTCGCCATCTTTGGGTCGGAGCGAAGCTGATCGATAGCCAGCATGCGAGCTTTCGTGAACTCCACCATCAGCTTGAGCCGCTTCTCGGGCTCGATCGCTGTTTCGCGCAGTTGATCAACCTCTTTCTCAGTGAGAGGATCGCGATCATGAACCTGTGGAAACATGGGCGGGAATAGCACTAGTGTGATCACGACATAAGCAATGGATCGAATGCTCATGGCTGGACCTCAGTTCTTGAAGAACTGATTGAGAATTTCGTCGTCGGCGGCGTCAATCCTTTTTACAACATCGTTTATCGCTTGCCGGTTCTCGACAGTAAGCGCTTGTCCGATATCGGCAAGCCGGCGCGCGGATTTGTGCAAAGTCAGCTCCGCCTGTTTCAGTTTGTGATGATTCTTTTTCGCGGCATCGAGAGCTTTTTCCGCATATGTACCAATGTCATTCAACGTTTGCTGCGCCGGCTGAAGCTCTCCTGCATTGATTTGCCTATTGAATTGCTCGACGAGGTCGCGCACCAGGTCCGCCGAATCGATGCAAATATCACGCTCTGAATCGTGGTCGATCTTATGCTTGAGTTGGTCGATGCGAGTGGCTTCTTGCTGCCCGGGATTTGCGTTCGGTTTATCCGCCGCAAATGCAGCAAAACAGAGGCATACTGCGGCAATTAGCAAGAGAGATTTCATTTCAACTTTTCGATGGCGATCAGGCGATGCCGCGCCTTCCACTCCTCGTCAGGATACTTGCCGTTTGCCGCCGCCAGAAATTGCCTGTAATTCTGCGTTGCTTCCGGATAGCGCCGCAAATGGTCCAGCGCAGTTGCGCGCAAGAAGAATGTACCTGGATTATCACCGAGCAGCTTAGTGCGAATCTCCAGCGCCTTCAAGGTCATCTCGTACTGTTTGTTCTCGGAGGCCACAACCGCAAGATCGCCGTAGGCGCTTGCGAGATTCGGATTTAGCTTTACAGCGGCCAGAAGTTGTTCCTCGGATGGAACCCACTGCTGCTGATGCATCAGCGCCAGTCCATACTCATAGCGAAGCTGCGCGTCGCTGTCATCGCGCTCAATCAGGAGCTGATAAATGGGAGTCGCTTCGCTGCCACGATGAACTGCGCCTAGCAACTCGGCCCTTCCGCGCAGGACAGCAGGATCGTTCTGATTTCCGGCCGCATTTAGCTCCGCGAGCGCTTCGTCGTTCTTACCTTGTGCGGCAAGCAGACGGCCCAGCAGGAGATGCGCCTGAGAGTCCGCCGGAGCTGCAGCCAGGTATTGTCGAACATTCGATTCTGCCTCATTGTATTGCCTGGAAGCGATCGCAACGTTCACGAGTCCGCGGAGAGCCTGAGTTCGTTGCTCGCCCTGGGATCCAGACAAGCTTTTCTGATACTCCGCTTTTGCCTGATCCAGCTTCCCGGAGGATTCGTACAATCCGGCCAGTAACAAATGCGGTTGCGGATCTTCGTGTTGAAGCTTTGCTGCCTCGGTGAAAGCCTGCTCGGCCGTGCCAGCATCCCGAACTGATTCAAGCTGACCTAGTGCGAGCCAGGCACGCTCCTTCGACCTCTCCGGACGGCTCGCTGGCTGCAGAACCGTCGCTGCCTTCAGGTATTTGAGTGCGTCATCATTCTGGCCAGCCGCGGCAAGCGTTAGTCCCAAATTGAGATTGGTTTCGAATATCTTAGGATTGATCTCCAGCGATTTGCGATACGCTGCTATGGCGTCGTCGCGCTGATTCAAAGCCTGCTCTGCGTAGCCGAGGTCGTACCAAGCTTGATAGCTCTTAGCGTCTT
>DATLKS010000563.1:0-1954 GCA_035538255.1 Terriglobales bacterium | reverse complement strand
CTGCTCCGGGCAGTGTTCCGCGACGAGAGGCTTCGCGCATTTGCGCGAAATTCTGCCCATCGGTGCCCATCGACAGGACCGCACCAACCCCATATTCCCGATAGCGCAGCAGTTGATGCCGAAGATTCTCGTCAGTTTGATTCGCGGTTGACTGTGAAGTGCCCTTCACAAGTCCGAGATGCCCATGCGTGTTGATGATCAACGGCATGATGGTCAGGCCGTGCATATCATGGATTGCCGCATTCGATGGCGTGGACGCCTGGCTGCTTGAAATAGAGCGAATGCGATCGCCTGCGATCGTGACTGTTCTCTGCCTCTGTACCGGGGCACCCGTGCCATCTATGACGTCGACATTTCTTAGTATGATCACTTGCTGCGCATTCAGATCGCATGAGAGCCCAAGCAATGCAATGACGGCCAGAACCAGAGCAACTCTAGCTGGAGAATGAACAACTACGTAGTCGAACACTTTCCTTTCGCCTCCTTGCAATCTTGAAGCCGGTAGACGGCGAGGAATGTCATCCCGGCCGCACTGTTCGGCGGACTGAGCAAGAACTACAGGTCGACGCCGGGGAGCCACACCATCAGCGACGCCAACGCACGCAATGATACACCTGCTCGGTAACGGTTAAGGGGGTCAAAAACTTCGGTGCACATCAGTGCAATGCAGTGTGAGATTCGCCCTTCAGCGAACAAGAATCGCTGCACGCCGACTGCTGGCGGCTTCCCTCAGCTACATTCTGGTGTTGTTCGTGCTCGACGCGATAATACGTAATTCGACCAAAGCTGATGCGGTTCGCCAGCGATCTTGGCCGTGTTTTTCGCCTATTGTCGTGACCGATGTCGCGGAGTGATCGGACCGAAGGGGGTTGCGCTGTAGCCGGCTCTTAAGATCTTTGAATATCCCCCTAAATCCCCCTACTTGCCATGCCGCCTACTGGACGAATGGAACCGCTGGCAACGAGTTCTTTTTCCAAATCACGTCCCAGCGGCAGGCATTGCTCGTTCCTCCGCTTCCGGCGCCAGGGTGAAATGAAAAGTCGCGCCCGGTCCGGAGTTGGACGTTGCCCATAAACGGCCGCCATGCGACTTGACGATGGAACGGCTGATCGCCAGGCCAATGCCGGAGCCCTGCGGTTTGGTCGTAAAGAAGGCATCGAAAATCTGGTCGGCTTGGTGGGACGGCAATCCCACTCCGCTGTCGCTGACTGAGATTAGCAGTTGACCATCCCGACCGAGTTCGGACTTGATCGTAAGTTTACCCGCAGTGTCCTTCATCGCCTCAATTCCATTGAGCATGAGGTTCAGCAATACCTGCTGCAGCTGCACGCGATCGGCCCTGATTTTGGGAAGTTCGGCCGCAAGATCCGTGTGGATAGAAATTGAATACCGACTTGCCTCACTGCGCAGCAGGGCGGGCGTTTCGCGCAGGATGTCGTTCACATCGACCAACTCGCGTTCGGGGGGAGCACCTTTCTTGTAGAAGGAGCGCATACGATCGATGATTTCGGCCGCACGATTACCGTCCCCGACGACCCTCGTGATCGCTGCGCATCCCTCTTTGACATCCGGTTGGTCGCGCATAAGCCATCGCAGGGCCGTGTGTGCGTTCATAATGGCCGCGGCAATGGGTTGCTTGAGTTCGTGAGACAAGGAGGCGGCCAGCTCTCCCAACATGCTGACTCGGTTCATGTGCGCGAGATCGGTCTCCAGTTCACGCAGCCTCTCGCGCTCTTGGTCGGCGCGCTTGCGTTCCGTGATATCGCGCGTGATACCAACGAACTTCACCAAATTTCCAACTTCGTTTCTGACAGGGTGCCCGACCGTGTGCAGGTATTTGACCGTCCCGGTTGGCAATAGAATTCGGAAATCCACTTCATAGTCGGTCTGGTCGCGTATGGCTCGGTCGATTGCGCCTTTCCACTTGGCGCGATCCTCGGGATGAATGCGTTCT
>DATLKS010000562.1:0-2275 GCA_035538255.1 Terriglobales bacterium | reverse complement strand
CTACGTGCGGCACAATCCGCTCGCAAGAAGAACGCGGCCCGCACCGTTGCTGATCGATACTACTTCCATCGAAGGCAGACTGCGCGAGCTCGGCCCACTGGAGTTTCAGCTGGTGCGGCGCACGGGAGACGAGCCGCTGTTCAATAGTCTACTGGAACAACATCATTATCTTCACCATGAGCAGCCGGTAGGCGAGCACCTGAAGTATCTGGTGTGGGGGCAATCGCGACCCCTCGCCTGCCTGGCTTGGTCGAGTGCGCCACGACACCTGGGTGCGCGCGATCGCTATATCGGCTGGTCGCCGGCAGCACGGCGGCAGAATGTTCGCTTCCTGGCCTATAACCTTCGCTTTCTGCTGTTGCCTTGGGTCAAGGTCAAACATCTGGCGTCCCACATTCTGGGCCATATGGCCGCACGCATCTCGCAGGACTGGGAAAAGGTCTACGGTCATCCCCTCTACTTCCTGGAAACCTTCGTAGATCCGGAACGATTCCGCGGGACCTGCTATTACGCGGCGAACTGGGTGTGGCTGGGGGAGACTACGGGGCGAGGGAAGGCTTCGAACAGCCATGTACCCAACCGCTCGATCAAACATGTTCTGGGATATCCACTGAACCCCCATTTCCGCGAACTGCTCGGCGCGTTAGGATGAAACCGATCATCGAGTTCATCGACATGGATCGCGAGGAGTTAAATCAGCTGGTCGAGCGCGCCCGTGCTTCGCTGTCGGCGGAAGATTATCGCAAGGTGAAAGGTATGGCGGCGGCGCTCACCTACCTGAGCGATCTGGTGGCAGATCAGGACCACGATTCGTGATCTCCGCGAGTTGCTGTTCCCGGCCTCGACGGAAAAGACGGAAGCGGTGCTCAAGAAAGCCGGGGTTGAGCCGACATCGAAGCCCTCGCGTGACAGAGCGGGCATAGAGGAACCCAAATCGCAAAAACCCAAGCCAGCCGGGCATGGACGGAACGGGGCGGAGGAGTATCGCAATGCGGAGCGCGTCCAGGTTGCCCACGCCAGTCTCAAACATGGAGACCGGTGCCCGGGCTGCCAGAAGGGCAAAGTCTACGAGCAACAAGAGCCATGGCGGTTGGTGCGCATCGTGGGACAAGCTCCGCTGACAGGGACGGTTTACGAACTACAGACCTTGCGCTGCAATCTGTGTGGCGAGATCTATGGTGCAGATGCCCCAGAAGGCGTTGGCGAAGATAAGTACGACGAAAGCGCAGCGGCAATGATCGCGCAGTTGAAATACGGCACAGGTATGCCGTTCTACCGGTTGGAACATCTGGAAGACAACCTGGGAGTGCCGCTGCCGGCGTCCACGCAATGGGAGATCGTGGAGGAGGCGGCTGAGCTAATCAAGCCGGCGCGCGATGAACTGATCCGCCAAGCCGCGCAAGGCGAGGTCCTGCACAACGATGATACGAGCATGAAAGTGTTGTCGCTGAGACGAGCCATCATCGAGGAAGCCGGGGAGCGCACCGGGATCTTCACCTCTGGGGTGGTATCAACCACGGAAGGGCGCAAGATCGCGCTGTTCTTTACGGGTCGCCAACACGCGGGTGAAAACTTGGCCGATGTGCTGAAGCGGCGCGCGGCGGAGCTGCCCATGCCCATTCAGATGTCGGACGCATTGGCACGAAATGCGCCGAAACCCATCAAGTTGTTGGTCGGATACTGCCTTGCGCAGGGAAGAAGGCAGTTTACTCAGATCACGCCCAACTTCCCCGACCAATGCCGGCACGTGCTGGAATCTTTGGGCGAGGTCTACCACAATGACCAACTGGCGCGTGAGCGCGGGTTATCGCGCGTTGAACGTTTGCATTTTCACCAGCAGCACAGTCGGCCCGTGATGAACGACCTACACCAATGGCTGGACATGCAGCTGAAGGAAAACAAAGTGGAGCCGAACTCCGGCCTGGGCAAAGCCATCAGCTACATGCTGCGGCACTGGCAAGCGTTGACGTTGTTTCTGCGCGAGCCAGGCGCGCCATTGGATAACAACTTGGTCGAGAGGGCGCTAAAGAAAGCGATTTTGCATCGAAAAAACTCACTCTTCTATAAAACGCTGAATGGTGCTGAGGTAGGTGATCTCTACATGAGCCTGATCCATACCTGCGAGCTGAACAGCGCCAATCCGTTCGACTACCTGACCGAGTTACAGCGGCACGCTGACCGGATCGCGACCAGCCCTCAGCTCTGGATGCCGTGGAACTACCGCGACGCGCCGGCCTGAGCATCCCTGATCGGGGCCACGTCGCACGAGTCGACC
>DATLKS010000561.1:0-5451 GCA_035538255.1 Terriglobales bacterium | reverse complement strand
GTTGAGCCGGAGTGGGGCGAGTGATGACCTCAAACGCGGGCAGAGATTTGAGCTGCGGCTGGAGCGTATTTTTCACGATGGTGGCCAGATCTTTGAGCCAGTCTTGAAAGCTCTGCACTGGCCAGTTCTCTTGCGTGCGTTTGCGCAAAGCTTTGCGTTGCGCTGTTTCCGAACGAACGGCTGGCGCGACCGGGGACGAGCGAGGTCCTCCGTGCTGCTCATCATCGAACAAGACCGGGGCAAGCGCCTGCCGCATATGACACTCCACGTAGTAAGCGAGCATAGCCAGAAACACATGAGCACGCACCCGGTCCGGCAAACGGTGATGAATGGGACGCACATTCAGATCCACACTCTTCAGCGAGCGGAAAGCTCGCTCCACCGTGGCCAGGCGTTTATAGGCGAGGACGGTTTGTTGGCTATCTAGCCGCTCGACCGAGACATTAGTGCGCAGTACATAAATACCATCCAAGGCCGCGTCGCGCTCCATGCGTTCCAAGTTGCGTTCCCATTTCAGTTCTGTATCCGTTGTGCTCCAGCGAAAGTATTTCTCCACCTTGCTGGTGGCCAGCGCCTTGCCGATCAGAAAGCTGATCTTGCTAGCCTCGCGCAGTGGTTGGCGGGAGCGTTGCGTGGCCGCTTCGATCTCTTGCAGTTTTTTCTCCGCGGCTGCGATCAACTCCCGGCGTTTGCGCGCTCTCTCCACGGCCAGCAGCGGATTGCGGCAGACAATCAATCGCTCTCCGGGATAATCGGCGTGCGTGATCTCGGCCAGGTCTTGCTCGTCAAACAACGACATCTGGATCGCACCTTGGACCATCAAGGCTTGGATCTGCGGCGCGCGCAAAGCGCTGATCCACTCCAGTCCTGCATGTCCCTTCAGATCCTCTTCGATCCGCTTCTGCGTCAGCATGCCGCGATCGCCCACCAGGATGATGCGTTCCAGATGGAAGCGCTGGCACAGCTTTTTCACTTGTGTCGCTACCGTCTTGGGATCGGCGGTGTTGCCTTCAAACACTTCCACGGCTACCGGGCAGCCTTGGCTGTTGGATAACAACCCAAAGACGATTTGCAGATTCGAACCACGCTCGTCGCGCGAGTAGCCATACTTGGCCAGGGGACAATGCCGACCTTCAAAGTAGGTCGAGGTCAGATCGTAGAGCACCAGGGTCCCGGCTTCCAGATGCCGCGCCGCCAGTGCCTTCTCCACTTGTGCTTGCCGTTCGATCAACCAATCCATCGCTTCGTACAAGTCATCTTCCTTGACTGCGCTCAAGCCCAACGACTCTCCCAGCGTGTGGTGGCAAGTCTCCTCGCGTAAGGCCCGGCTGGTGGCGAGCTTGGATCCAGGTTCCAGAATGCGACTGGCGATCAATGCCAGCACGGCGCGCCGCGAGCGGCTGTCGGATGGGTCCAGCAGCTCCGGCAAGCCCAAGCGCGCGATGGTGTTGAGCACCGCGGCTGCGTGTCCATGGGGACGCGAGCGGATGATGTCAAAGGCGGAAGAAGCTGCCGTGGGAGTTTCGCCCTTGAGCACCTGGCGCAAGGCTTCGATCTGCGTCGCCGGCCAGTGAGAAAGATTGGCGATGGTGCGATTGCGGACTTTACCGTGCTCGCGGAAGCTTTCGCGCAAGAGGATCGCCGGCGGGGAATTGCGATTGGGGACGACGGCGACGTACATGAGCACACGATGGCACGAAATAGCAGTGTAGTCAAGCATAATATTGCTAAATACATGACTACATAATTTCCCGCAAAATGCGCCTGAATGCGGCAAAATCTGATCTTTACATGCTGTCAGAGGGGGAACTTCGGATTAGAGCAGCAAGCAATTGGCGAACTGGCGATGAGCTGAACAGGAATATAACCAGCTACTTCTTCTTTTTTCCAACCGAACAGGTCTGTGACAACACTTCGATTTTCAGGATGCGGAACTCATGTTCGGGGTGAAGGTTTGGTGTAGCGCGGGACGTCGACCCTGAAATGTTGGGAGTTGCGGGTGTCGCATCGATGAAAGCGCCGCTCGCCCTTACCTGCTGTCCAACGCGCGTCGCAAGGTCCTCCGTGCTTTTCAGTTGGACTTTCGCACCCCTCTGAGAAACGAGGAAATATTGCCCTTCGTCGTTCCTAGTTATGCATCCTCGCATCGACCGTACGCCGCCGGGGACAGTACTCCGACTGGAGCGCTGATTGGAAGGTGAGGCTGGTGCTCCCGCCGAGGCTGGCACCTGTGCAAAGCCGTTCGCTATGAGAAAAGAAAAGAACATAAATAAAACGAGAGCCGTACAGCCCAAGTGGTTCCTCCGCGTGGGTCGATCAATTCTCATTTCGGTTCGGCGAGATTACTAATGAACATATGAAGAATTCAGAAATCTGTCCAATTGCGCAAAATGAAGCCCTGCCGGCTCGGGCAGGGCTTTGTGATATGCCGTTCTGTCGTCGTTTAGGCTCGCCTCACTGCATTTCCGATTTGCAGTCGATATGAATCTGCTGCATCGCACGCTGCGCCTCGCGCATGGCGCGTTGGATGTCGCCACTGTGAGCCTTCAACTCCGCCGAAGCGATTTTCATTGACGCAGCGATGTTGCGGGTGAGCTCGCCACGATTGTCGATCAATTGGCGATGCAACTCCTGCATCGTCTTCCTCAAGTTTTGGCCGATTTCCTCGCCATTGCTGGTGAGCGCCTCGGCTGCGGCGTCTAACCCATTCTCGATTTCGTCTTCCACCAGTGGTTCTGCGTTGTCGAGAGTCTCAGCGGCAGAGTCTAGCGCCATCTCAGCGCCTGGAGATTGTTCCCGATACAACGCCGAGCTATCCGGCCCGCGGCGGGGTGGCACCGTCATCGTAAGCGTCTGCTCTTTTTTGTCGCGAATGACCACTACTGGAACCTTTCCGGTCTTAGCATTGCGAAGAGCGTCACTCCAATCGGAGCTGTCGCTGATCTTCTGATCGCCAACGCGGACGATCACGTCGCCGGCGTGAAGTCCTGCCGACTCGGCGGCACTGCCCTTTTGTACTGACCGAACGAGCAGACCCTCGCCGTTTTTCACGCCAAAGTAATCTCCAAGCTGCGGGCTTAAGCTCTCAACCGTTGCTCCCGAATTGGAACGAACTCGGACAATCGTCTGATCCCACATGCGAGGGAAAGCGGGTACAGCAGGCATAGGCGGCATGGGAGGCACGGGAGGCATCGCAAATGCAAACTCACCGGACTCGTGCGGCCACATCGATGATTCCAGCTTTTTTCGGTCGGCGAGCTGAACCTTGATGTTTTGCTGCTGGCCGTCGCGCATGATGTCAAGAGAGACCGTGCGGCCGGGAGGCGTCTCGCGCATCAGGCGTTTGAACTGTTCTGCGCTCTCCACCCGTGTGCCATTAAATCCGACGATTACGTCGTTCTGCTTCAAACCGGCTTTGCCCGCGGGAGCGTCCTGATCGAGGGAGGTGATCTCCACTCCACGGTCGTCTTTGAGCTTCAGCGCCTGCACGCGATCACTGCTCAAATCGCTGATGCCCACACCCAAATACGAGCGGCCCGCAGTTTCGAAGTCCGCAACCACCGGCATGCCGCTGAACCGGTGAACTTTGGTTGTCTTCTGCGCCGAGAGCGGAATACAGGCGCATGCCAGGAGCGCGAGTCCTGTGATGTAAATGTGCTTCATATGAATCCCCGCTTCTTATCTCTTAAGCACGATGAACTGAATCTTTCCTGTTGACGTGTGCAGCTTCAGCGTTGGCCCACCGCCGTTCAAGTTGCCCTCAGCCGACATCTCCCCCGGACCATAGCCGCCGTTTTCGGAGACGATGCGAATGCCGGGCAGATCGCTACGGATCGCGTCGCGGCTGGTGGCAACGTCGATGCTGGCATGTACGCTGACCTTCAAGTCAGACGGAAGATACACGATGATGTCACCAACGCCGGTGTCGAGCACCGAATCGCTGAACTTGCCGTTCATGGTCATGAACTCAGCCGTAATGCCGCCTGCGCCGGTTTCTGCCCGTACGCTGCGAGTGACCTTAAAGCAATGAATGCTGCCACTGCCGGTCTGGGCCTTGATTGGCCCGGCTCCCCCGCCGGTCAAGCGAATGCTGCCGCCGCCGGTCTCCACGTCCATTAGACCGTTGACGTTGCCGATCTCGATATTACCGCCACCGGTGGAGGCACGCAGATCGCCGCCAACGTTCTGCACTGCAATATTTCCCCCGCCGGTTTCGATGATGGCGTCACGTTTCACGTTCTCTACATGCACCGACTCCCCGCCCGTAGACGCGTTGAGCTTGCCGCCTACCGTTCCGATGTTCACGCGGCCGCCGCCGGTGCGGATTCCCAAATCAGCATTCACGGTGCCGACGTTGATCGCGCCGCCACCTGTGCTGGTGTTGATGTTGCCACTGATGTCATCGAGGTTTACGGTCCCGCCGCCGGATTCGGCGTCCAGGCGTCCATTCAGGTGAGAAAACTGCAAATTGCCACCGTCGGTTTTAGCTTTAATCAGCTCGACGTTGCGTGGAGTATTGATGTTGAACTCCACTGAGCCGCGATGCCAGTTGTCCCCGCCTTCGCCGCCAAAGTATGCGGCTTCACCTTGATGGTTGGCGATTACTCGCAAATTCTCGAACAGACGCCGCGCGTTCTCTTCCGAGGAAGCGCTGACCCGCTTGCGGATCGTGTAAGTGATGTTCGATTGCTGCGAGCCGGTGACGCTCACGCTGCCGGCATTGGTATGAATTTTGATGAGCCGCGCAGCTGGAAGTGTGCCGCTGGTCTCCTGTACCCAGTAACTGCCGTCGCGGTAAACCTTCGATGCGCCGTCCGTCTGGGCCACGCCAATTGCGGCGAGCGCCAGTACTAGAGCCGGAAGCGCGAATTTGTTGCGAATTACTGCCAAGTCAGAGTTCCCCTTTTCATCTATGCGCGTTCTTCTAAAGACGCAGCAGGCTGCGTCTCTACGTGCTGATAACAATTATTCGAAGTCCGGGAGGTTCGCCAAGACTCGCTTAGACTCTCCCTGGATGTACTTATCTTTATCTTGCTGTGCCAGCGCAGTCAGCGCCTGACGCACGCTGATATCGTTCTTCACGGCTTCGAGCAGTGAGATCGCCTGTGTGCGCACACCCGGATTATCGTCCCGCAGCAGCGCTTCCAGAACGGCGTCACGCACCTGCTGATCGTCTTTGACGTAGGAGCGTAGGCCATCCAGCGCCTTCAGGCGCACGCCGGGATTGCGATCGTAACGCAGCGCAAAGATCAGCGCCTCGCGCACCCGGCTGTCATCGGAACTCTTGGTCAGCAGATCAACCGAATCAAGTCTCACACCGGAATTAATGTTGTTGCGCGCCGCGTAGAGCAGAAGCTGCTGAATCTTGGGATCGTTGATCGATCCCTGCGCCTGGTCGGTGTAGACCTTGTCGTATTGAATCTTGACTTGATCGCTGCCCGGGTCTTGAGT
>DATLKS010000560.1:0-2267 GCA_035538255.1 Terriglobales bacterium | reverse complement strand
TTGATTCGAGCACTGAGGATCGATTCGCTACGAAAGCCAGGATCGACATGCACAAGTTGCCACAAGCTCTTTACCATTAGTCCGGCGGCCGTCACCAGCACCACGGCCAATGCGATCTCCGAGACAGCTAGGGCGCTGCGCACTCGATGGCTTGCGGCAACCGCGTTCTTCGATCCGGTCTTGAGCGACTCAGTCAGGTCCACTTTGGAGAGCTGCAGTGCCGGCGCGAGTCCGAAAACCAAGCCGGTGAGAATTCCAATCGCGCCGGTAAACAGCAGGACGCGAAGATCGATCGAGACAGTTGCCAGACGAGGAATGTCGTCCACCGGCAGGATCGCCTTCAGCCAGGCAATCGCAAAATAGGAAAAGGCCAAACCGGTTGCGGCGCCTGCGGCTCCCAGCAAAGTGCTCTCCGTCAGTAGTTGCCGGCAGATGCGCCAGCGACCTGCCCCTAATGTCGCCCGAACAGCCATCTCGCGCTGTCGGGCGGCGGCGCGCGCCAGCAGCAGGTTGGCGACATTCGCGCACGCAATCAGCAGAACAAGACCAATCGCTCCCAGCAGGATCAGCAGCCGCGGTCGCACGTCCCCAACGACCTGCTGCTGCAAGGGAATCGCCTTGGCGGGTTCCCACGTGTTGCTCGGCATCTTCCAGGGAAACATCGTAAGCATTCGGTGCTGCAGCAGCTCAACTTCGGCCTGCGCCTGCGCCGGCGACGCACCCTCTCTCAGCCGCCCGATCACCGGAACCCATTCCGCGCGCCAGTATGTGTCTCCGGCAGGATCGAGATTGAGCGGTACCCAGAGTTCCGTCTTTGAAGAACCAGGACGGAAATCCGCGGGCATCACTCCGACTACTTCCCGGCTCTCATCGCCCAACATAATCTGGCGTCCAATCACGCCGGGATCAGCATGAAATTTGTTTTGCCAAAGATTGTGGGTGAGGATCACTTTGGAGTTTTTCCCCGGCTGATCTTCGCCGGCCTGAAAGATCCGCCCCAGCTCAGCCTGTACGCCCAGCAGCGAGAAGAAATTCGCTGACACCCTGGTACCCGTGAGTCTCTCTGCCTCGCCTTGTCCGGTGAGATTGAATTCCACCCCCGGCAGATAAGAGGCAACGTCCATTGTCTGCAGCGTTGTCCGCATGGCCACAAAACCGCCCTGCGGATACCAGTTGTGTTCGCTCAGGCTGACCAACCGATCGGGCTGGGCAAACGGCAGCGGACGCAGGAGAACCGCATTGACCAGGCTGAACATCGCGCTGTTGGCGCCGATCCCCAGCGCAAGTGTCAGCACCGCGACTAACGTAAAGCCCGGGTTCTTTCGCAGTGCGCGGGCGCCGTAACGCAGGTCGGAAAGAAAGTCCTCAAGCGACATCCAATGCCATGTTTCGCGGCCGCGCTCCTCGATGAGCGCCGCGTTCCCGAACTCGCGGTTCGCGGCTGCCGAAGCCTCTGCGGGCGACATCCCGCCTTCGATCAGTTCGTTTTTTTTCTGTTCCAGATGCTCGCGAATCTCTTGCGAAAGATCGTCGCAGAGGTCCTGTCTCTTGCGCAGTTGAGTTATCCAGTTCATGACTTCACCGGAGCAAGCACGCGCGTGATGCCTTCGAGCATCCGCTCAAAGCTGGAGACCTCGCGCTGCAGATGCTTGGCACCTTTCGCCGTGAGCTTGTAAACCCGAACGCGGCGGTTCGTTGCGGAGACTTTCCATTCGGCGGTGACGAGCTCCTCTTTCAGCAGTCGCTGGAGCGCCGGGTAAAGAGAGCCTTCTTCGATCTGCAGCAGATCGTCGGACGCCTGCTTGATGTACTGGCAGAGCGCATATCCATGCAGCGGCTGCCGTCGCAGGGTGCGCAGGACCATCATCTCCAATGCACCAGGAAATAGATCGCGTGGTTTGTTCATTTGCCAAATACCATTTTCCTCAATACCTAGAGCAAAATAGGTTCCAAAGTGTGACCTAGCTAAGTCAACGATTTTGCAGGTTTACGAGAAGGCAGTCCTCGATGAAACCGTTCACGGATGGACAAAAGTGATCGAAAGCGAACGGCAGCGGAGAGGTACCCGCGCACAGGGCCGGAGGCCCTTCCATGCTGGCATTGCTCGCTTCAGATCCCGCAGAATCGGTCATAATTTTCTTTTGGAGACTGGAACATCGGTGTTGGTCTATGCATAGTCATCACGCAGAAACTCTGCAACTCTCTTTGTGGAATCCGTTCAACTATCCAAGGCACAGGAACTTAGGTGCGGAGCCTAAATCCTGCAC
>DATLKS010000559.1:0-3835 GCA_035538255.1 Terriglobales bacterium | reverse complement strand
AATCATGGTCGAAGTTTGGATCGAAGAGATGTTTGGGTCGGACTGAAGCCGACCGAAAGATTACCAACGAGCCGTGGTCGTCAAGGCTGAAGCAGAAAGAACTATCAAGACCACTCGCTGAAGTGGGCGGGTGCCGTCTGCCTCAAAAAGGGATTTGACAGGGCCGACTCTGTTAGAGATGTTGCTTCTAAAGACTTTATGGCACGACACGTCGAGCTTAAAAGCAAAACGCCAGCAAGGATGCTGGCGCTACAAAACTGCGCAAAGCAATTTAGTTATCAGTATCATAAATGAATAGTTATCTTTTGTCAAGAAGTGGACTGGACAAGTAGTGAGTCAGTTTGAATTTTCAACCCATTGTGTCACGTTCAAGAAAATTCAAACTGACCCACTACCCTGGACAGGGTGCAGTCTTATCTCCATTTTTCTTTGCAGTCCCGCTTGAACTCAATGCGCCGGCGGGTGATAACTCTGCCTGACGCTATAGTCTCCGAGTTGCTAACGATCTTTCCGCAACTTCCCACAAGCCCGTTGGGGACACATCCCACTGGAACCCCGTGGAGGGTGAATTCATCAGCATCCCGAACGAGGTCGTCAGGATGGCCACAACTTGCGAAGACAAGTCTCGAGCAATGCCAAGAAGTCATTCGGAGTGGAGTATCGTGATTGGATCGAGGCGCATGGCGCGCAGCGCTGGGATATAACTGGCCGCGAGTGCGACAACGGTAAGTACCAGAGTGACGCCAGCAAAGGTGGGTGCATCGGTAGGCGACACGCCGTAGAGCAGTCCGGCCATGAGGTGAGAGACGACGAGCGCACCGGCCACGCCGAGCGCGGCGCCAGCAGCGGCCAGACCAAGCCCTCGGAGCAGAACCATCTTGAGCACATCCCCTTTTTGCGCTCCTAGTGCGAGGCGAATGGCAATCTCACGTCTTTGTTCGTTCACCACGTAGGAGATGGTTCCATAGATTCCAAGTCCTGCTAGCAGCAAAGCAGTGCCAGCAAAAAACGCCACCATTTCCATCGAGAATCGTCTGACCGAAAGCGAGGCAGAGAGGACGTCGTCCAGGGTCTCCGCGTGGAAGACGGGAAGTGTCGGGTCAATGGTCTGGATCTGCTCGCGGAGTTGTACGGGGATGGCGCTGGGGTCGAGTTGTCCACGAAGGAAGATGGCCAGGTCTTTGGAGGCCTGCTGGTACGAGCTAAGGTAGATTTGCGGAATTGCAGCGTCCGCCAACGATTCCGTGCGGGCATCCGCAATCAGGCCGACGATCGTGGTCCAAGGTGGCCTAGCAGTGCTCAACAGTCCGCGGGTATTCAAGGGCAAACGGACGCGTTTGCCAAGCGGATCCTGATTTGGCCAGTAGGTGCGAGCCGCGGCTTGATTGATTACCGCAACCTGGGGCGCCTGCTCAAGGTCCTGGTCGCTGAAAAGGCGTCCGCGCAACAGCGGCATGCCCAACAGGTGGAAATATTCGGGCGAAACGATGGGACTATCAGTCACAGGGGCCTGATTGTCCATCGTCTCGAGGCCTTCGCGGATCAATGGCAGCCGGGTGGAACTTCTGTGGCCGAGGGGAAGAGCGGCCTCGTCGCCGACGGCGGCTTCTTCCACGCCGGGCAGGGTTCGGCTGCGGCGAAGAATCTCGTGCAGCAAGACCGATTCCTGCGCGGCGGTTTGATAGGGGTCCGCAGTCGGATCGTTAGGCCCGGGCAGCCAGGTTTGAATGGCCATAACGCGTTCAGGATTGAAGCCGGGCGGCACCTTATACAAGTCCCAAAAACTTCGCAGCAGAAGACCTGCGGAGACCATAAGTACCAATGAGAGCGCCAATTCACTGATGACCAGAATCTGGCGGGCACGCGAGCCTTCCCGGGAACCTTTGGAGCCGCGCCCTTCCTGCTTCAGCGTACCGATCAAATCGACTCGGCTCATAAGCCAGGCGGGAGCAAGCCCGAAGATAGTTCCGGCTGCGACGCAGAGCGCCACAGCAAACACCAGCACGCCCCATCCAACCGCAATATCGTTGACGCGCGGCAAGCTTTCTGGGACAAGCCGCAGCAGGTAACGCTGAGTGCAGAAGAGAATGGCAAAGCCAGCGATTCCGCCAAGCAGGAAGAGCAGCAGAATCTCGGTCAGAAGCTGGCGGATGAGGCGCGTTCTTGGCGCTCCCAGAGCCTGGCGAACCGCGATCTCACGACCTCGCCCGCTGGCCCTGGCGAGCAGAAGATTGGCGACGTTGACGCAACTGATCAGCAGGACCAATCCTACCGCCCCAAACAGCAGAATGAGAGATTGGCGAACGCTGCCCACCACGGTTTCACTGAGCGGAATCAGGCGCACGGTCCATGCGGTCTGTGCCGGATACTCCCCTGGATATTCCTTTTTCAGCGATTCAACCAGCGCATCGAGGTGCCCCTGCGCGGCCGCAACCGAGAGACCGGGCTTCAAGCGCGCGAGGACCGCTCGACTCCTCAGACGTAAATCGCGCTGCGGAGGATTAAACGGTACACCGGCAAAGCCGGCTCCCAGCCACAGTTCCACATTCTGCTCCTCGCTGGTTGAGCCCTGATCGCGAAAACCGCGGGGCATGACGCCCACGACCTGATAGGGATCGTTGTCCAGGCGTAACGTTTTGCCGATAATGTGCGGGTCGGCTCCGAATTCCCTCCTCCACAGCCCGTCGCTGATCACGACCTCCAGGTTGTAGCCGGGAGTGGCATCGTGCGGATCGAATGTGCGGCCCAACTGCGGGTCTACACCGAGGACCGCGAAGTAATTCGGGGTAACCTGCTTGAAGCTGAGACGCAGGGGCTGTGCACTGCCGGTGAGGTTCACGTTTGCGCCGCGGCCGGCGATCGATACAGACTGGAATATCCCGGAACTCTCTAGGTCTCTCCACTCAGGGACGGAAATGCCGACACCTTGCGCTCCTACGCCGGGAAGGTCGTCCTGGATGCGAGTCAGCTCGGTGGGGTTTGGGTACGGCAGAGGATGGAGCAGCGTGGCGTCGATCACGCTATAGATGGCGGTGGTGGCTCCGACGCCGAGCGCCATGGTGGCGATGGCAATGAAAGAGAATCCAGGAGATCTCAGAAGCATGCGAACCGCGTAGCGCAGGTCGAAGAGCAAGTTCTCGAAGAAGGGGAGGCTTTGCTCGGCATGGTGGTCTTCGCGGATCGCTTCCGCCGCACCCAGCTTGATTGCGGCCTGGCGCCGCGCTTCGGTGGGCGACATGCCAGCGCGCAGATTCTCTTCCGTTTGGAGCACAAGATGTTCGGCGATCTCTTCCTGCAGGCGTTGGTCCGCGCTTTGTCGCGTCGCGAAATTCAACAGGCGAATCAGGAAGCGTCGTAGAAATCTCATGGCAGATCCTCCGCTTTGACTTTGAAGAAGCGCGCAATGATAGCCGCGTTTTGCTCCCATTCGCGGGTCTCCGCCTGAAGTTGCTTGCGGCCGGCCCCGGTAAGCCGATAGAAGCGCGCGCGGCGGTTGTTTTCCGATGCGCCCCACTCGGAGGCAATCGAGCCTTCATGCTCGAGCTTGAGCAGCAAGGGATAAAGCGTGCCCTGGTTGACAGCCAGAAGGTCTCCGCTGATCTGCTCGATGCGCCGGGCAATTCCCCAGCCGTGCTGCGGTCCCAAGACATCGAGTGTCTTGAGGACCATCAGGGCGAGCGTTCCTTGCAAGACGTCCGGCTTTTCCTTCATGGCGAATCAACCTTTAGGTTTCCAACAGGAATAATGACACGGTTCCTTTTGGAAAGCAAAAGGAAAATTCGCAACTATTTTTCAATCACTGGTCCAGCAGAGTTGTCGGGACCGCCGCGAGGAG
>DATLKS010000558.1:0-8077 GCA_035538255.1 Terriglobales bacterium | reverse complement strand
TTCGTCTTCTGCTTGGCAGAAACGTCCACAAAGACATACTTGCCGCCCCAATCCTCGGGCACGTAGCCGCGATCAGCAAGCTGCTTCTTAACACGATCCGGCAGGGCGCCGGGCTTATCGATCTTGTTCACTGCAAAGATCAGAGGAACCTTCGCCGCAGTGGCGTGATCGATCGCTTCCAGTGTCTGCGGCATTACGCCATCATCCGCAGCGACCACAATGACTACGATGTCGGTAACCTTGGCTCCGCGAGCGCGCATGCGCGTAAACGCTTCGTGACCGGGGGTGTCGAGAAAGACGATCTCGCGGCCAAACGCCGGTGAATCTTCCGTCGTAATTCTGACCTTGTATGCCCCGATGTGCTGAGTAATTCCACCCGCCTCACCGCCGGCGACGTTCGTCTCGCGAATAGCGTCGAGCAGCGACGTTTTGCCGTGATCGACGTGTCCCATAATGGTCACGACGGGCGGGCGAACTACGGCTCCAGTCTCAATGCCATCAGTTGTGGATACACCAGCTTCTATGTCCTTCGACATCTGTTCTTCGAAGGTAATGACGTCAGTATCGGCGCCGAACTGCCGGGCCATATCTTTTGCAAGCTCGGCGTCGAGCGTCTGGTTCACGGTTGCCATCACGCCGCGTTGGAGCAAGCGTGCGATCACATCCTTGGCTCGAATATCGAGCTTCTCGGCCAAGTCCTTTACGCTGATGCCTTCCGTGATGGTGATGGAACGGGTAATGGGCAACGGCTCGTTCGATACCTGCGCGCTGAACCGCGGCGGAGGCGTGAAGCCCTTCATCGGGCCTTCCTTCACCCCACGCGGAACGTAGCGCTGCCCTGGACGGCGTGACGGGGCACCCGGGCGTCCTGGTGGACGACCGCCGGGCGCAGGCGGCGGAGGTACAAGCCCAGGCGCACCCATTCCCATGGGACGACCGCCAGGAGTCTGCCGCGTCGGATGCATCGGCCGGCGTGCTCCAGGAGCGAGCGGCGGACGCTGTCCGGGTTGCGGCTGTCCCATTCCGGGGCGACGCTGGAAGATTGGCTGCCCACGCACAGGCATACCGCCGCCAGCGCGTTGTCCGGGTGGCGGAGCTCCTTGGGCACCCATAGGCGCTGCTGGACGAGGTTGTGGTGGAGGAGCGGTATAAACCGGGCGCGGCCCTGTCTGAGGCGTGATCACGCGGCGCACAGGTGCAGGCGGTGTTTGCGCGCGCTGCTGCTGTGACGCATTCGCAATTGATCCTGCGGGCGGAGTCGACGGTTGCGTCACCTGTACTGCGGGCGGAACCTGCTGCACCGGGGGAGCACTCGCCGGCGGAATAGGTGGCGCCGCTGCTGGTGCGCTTGGCTTCTCGACGATCGGGGCTTCCTCCACCGCAGAAGGAGGCGCCTGAGTTGGAGCAGCAAAGGATGGACGAACCGGCGTTACCGGCCTGATGATCCGCTTTGCCGGAGCTTCTGGAGCCGGCGCGGTTGGTGCAGCAGTAACTCTCTCTGGCGAAGGCGCGGCTGGAGCTGGCGGCTTGGGAACGGCTGCCGGCGGTACGGCTACAGGAGGTTTCGCCACAGGCACGGAAGGCGCTTCAGCCTTCCTGCGCAGGAGGTTCGCCACGTCGCCGGGCTTAGAGATATGCGAGAGATCGATCTTGGTCTTGAGCTCCGGCTCTCCCGTGCGCGAGCCTCCATCTCTGCCCGTCGCAGTTCCGCCCTGTCCGGCAAAATGCTTGCGGACACGCTCGGCCTCATCGACCTCGATGGAGCTCGAGTGCGCCTTCTTTTCCGTTACTCCGACTTTGGGAAGGACATCGAGAATAGCCTTGCTTTTGACTTCCAATTCCCTCGCCAGATCGTTGATTCGAACTTTACTCATCCGCCTTGTGCTCTCTCCGAAATCCCGTTAGACGATCATCACAGTCGGCTGCTAGCTCCTAATGATGGTTCATCCGCTTTTGGGAACAGCACCCGGTTTTAGAGTGCCGCCCTTTCAGCGAAGAACTTGTCCAGCTTTAACCAGTCAAAGGCTAAAACCTCGATTTCTGTCATGCATCCAGGCGGAGCGGCTGTAGCCGGTGCCCCTCCCGAATGCTCGTATTAAATAGTCCTGGCTGGTTTGCGCCAGGGCAGTGCAAGCCTATTCGGCTTCCTCTGATTTGTTTGCTTCTGATTCTTGCTGTTCCGGTTCTACAACTTCTCGCTCATCCGACTTCTCGCCATGGACGTGCACTTCGGCAATGTCCGCCGGAGGAGCGTTCTCTACGCCGGCAATTTCTGCCGCTTCCAGAGCCTGACCAGTCTCAGCCGCTTCCTCGTACTCCGAATTTTCCGCATGGATATTCGGTAGGTCGATGCTCGCGCCCTCGATTGCATCGGGAGCAGCGTCCACGGCTACGCTCTCCTGCGCCTCAGTCCCCGGTTCGAGGCCTTGTCCTTCACCAGCCTCAAGAGCGGAGAAGTAATTATTCACCGCAATGCTGATCTTCTCGATCGTCTTTGGACCGATACCCGGGAGTTCTTCGAGCTGCTCCGGCGTCATGTCAGCAAGCGCTTCCACTGTAGTAATTCCCGCGCCGACCAGCTTCTCGATCACCTGCTCGCCCAATTCGGGAACCTTCTCCAGCGGCGTCGTCGTCGCGGTCGTGAGCGCCTGCATCTGCTGCTCAACTTCCTGACGCTTCTCCTCCTCGCTCTTAATATCGATTTTCCAGCCGAGGAGTTTTGCAGCGAGACGGACGTTCTGTCCCTTCTTACCGATGGCCAGAGAAAGCTGCGTGTCATCAACGATCACTTCCAGATGCTTCTCCGTGGCGTCAACAACAGTTACTCGGCTGACCTTTGCGGGCTGCAACGCCTTTTCTGCGAATGTCACCGGATCTTCGTGATACTCGATGATGTCGATTTTTTCTCCGCGCAGCTCGCGAATGATGGATTGCACGCGCATCCCCTTCATGCCGACGCAGGCACCCACCGAATCCACGTCTTTGTCGCGTGACATCACCGCGATCTTCGTGCGCTCACCGGCCTCGCGCGCTATGGCGCGAATGACAACGGTGTTGTCATAGATTTCCGGCACTTCGGTCTGAAACAGGTTCTGCACCAGTTCAGGAGCGGCGCGCGACACCACAACCTGCGGTCCCTTAGACGCCTTGTCGACGCGAACCAAGACAACTCGAACGCGCTCGCCCACGGCGAACGATTCGAGCCGTGACTGCTCCTTGCGCCCCATTCGGGCTTCGGCCTTGCCGATATCGAAGATCACGTCTGGACCTTCGATGCGCTTTACTGTGGCATTCAGAATTTCGCCTACTCGTCCGATGTATGCGTTGTAAATGGTGTCGCGCTCAGCTTCGCGCACCTTCTGAAAGATCACCTGCTTGGCCAATTGGGCAGAGATGCGCCCCAGCACTCCGTCAGTGGACTTGTACTGCCGGATTTCCCCGCCAACCTCTACAGTCGGATCGACCTTGCGCGCTTCGTCGAGCGTGACCTGAGTATTCGGATCTTCGATCTGTTCGGGAGTGTCAACAACGGTCCTGTAGCTGTAAGCCTGGATGGCGCCGGTCTCTTTATTGAGTTCGGCGCGCATGTTTTCCTGGATCTTGTAGTGCTTGCGCGTAGCGACAGCAATTGCGTCTTCCACCGCGCTGACTACGATCTGCGGATCGATTCCTTTTTCGCGGCTTAACGCCTCAATGTTTTCGTACAACGGACTTGCCATGATTCCTGTTTGACCTGTTTATTAAGCTTAATGTTTCCAACTTCACGCCTGTACTAAATCTCTGGCACCAGGCGCGCGCGTTCAATGTTGCTCAGCTCGATCTCGATCGCTTTCTCTGCCTCACCTGGCTCAGCACTGCGCTTCTTTTTGCCTCTCTTCTTTCCCGTTTCGAGAGCAAGCACGATGCGACCTCCGTTACTCGTTCCAAGCCGGCCTTCAAAGTGACGATTGCCGCTTATAGGCTCGCGAGTCATCACTTTCACTTTGCTGCCGGAGAAGCGCTGAAAATCAGCAGGCTTCACCAGCTTTCGATCCAGTCCGGGTGATGAAACTTCCAGCAGATACCCTGCGCCCGGCACGGCATCTTCTACATCCAGGATCGTGCCAAGCTCGCGGCTGTAGTTCGCGCAATCCTCGTGCGTAACTCCAGCCAACTGGTCCCAATTTGACGGCGACGGAACTTTCTCGCCTGCCTGCATTGCTGCAGCCAGCTGCTGCTCGAGCGCTCGCCTGCCATCCGCGTTCTTCTCGATGAAAATGCGAAGCACGCGCCCTTTGCCGCCGCCGTGGAACTCGATGTCTACAACTTCAAGGCCCGCCGATTCCGCAACCCGGTCGGCGATGGCTCGCACATGGGCTTCGTCAAACGGCATGTTTCGTCCTTAGCCCTGCAAATCAACAAAAGGTTTGCCGGAAATAAAAAGTGGGCTATCGCCCACTGGTCTGCTTCGCCAAACGAGTTCCTCATCGCAAAAACCGGATGAAGTGGAAGCCTAGCCACCCCTTAGGGGCCCCGTCGCCCGCCGTAACTCACAGTTGAGCCACAGGCAAGTTCGAGGTGAACACGCCAAAATCCGATGATACGCCTCATTTGAGCGATTTACAAACCACCTGCAAGCGCAGCACAATAGCTGCTCGCCCTCGCAATAAGGGCGGCGCTGAGACGGAGCATACTTTGCAAGACGCTGAAAATCAGCCTCTTAGAGAGAGTATAGGTGAGACTCTCGAGCAGCCAGCGGAGCCGACACTCACACTCCGAAGTCGCCATCTGTTCTTCTTCAACCAAAAGGGATTGCGAGCCGGGTGGAGGCTTCTGAGTTGGATCGGAATCTGCATTGTCTTCGGCATTTTCCTCCTCTCAATTTCTGCCCCGATCCGGCATAGGCTTCCCCGCGATATTGCAGCCGATACCGCCAAACTTCTGGTCGTCGCCGCGATTCTCGGCGGCAACGCCTTCATGGCCAAATTCGAACGGAGGTCTGCATGGTCATACGGCCTTACGGCCCGGGAATGGGGTCCTCATTTCTTCTTCGGCGTGCTCATCGGGTGGTTGTCACTCACGCTGATGCTCGAAGGAATGAAGTTGGCGCGCCACTTCGATTTCGGCTCGCAGTACATGCACGGGTCAGCTTTAGCCGTTGCAGCCGCCCTGAATGCATTTGCGTTTCTGTTTGAAGTGGCTCTGTTTGAGGAGATCTGCTTTCGCGGATATGCTCTGTATACACTCGCCGAGGGAATCGGATTTTGGCCCGCATCCATCGTTCTCTCATTACTTTTCGCTGCGGCGCATTTAAGCAATGGGGGCGAAGCTGCGGTCGGAATTATTGCTGTCGTTTTCTTCGGCCTGATGATCTGTTTCTCGGTGTGGCGAACAGGAAGTTTGTTCTGGGCAATTGGATTTCACTTCATGTGGGACTACTCGGAGACGTTTCTCTACGGCGTTCCTGATAGTGGCTTCGTCTCGCCAGAGCATTTGCTGAGCGCAAAGTTCTACGGTCCAGCCTGGATCACCGGAGGAAGTGTAGGACCGGAAGGAAGCTGGTTCATCTTCGTAGTGCTCGGATTGATTGCGCTGTTGATTCATTTTGTATATCCACGCCGACAGTTCCAGAAACCCTAATTCACCACGAAGCCTCAGAGAGCACGGAGAATTCTCGGTTTGATTTCTTCTGTCTCGATTTTCTCCGTGTCCTCCGTGGCTTCGTGGCGAATCACGCTACAATTAAGAAACGCAAGTGAGATTTGAATGATTCATTTTCCTGTCCCTGAGGCCCTCACCTTTGATGATGTCCTGTTACTGCCTGCGCATTCCGATGTAGTTCCTGCACTGGCGAATACGCAAACGCGGCTCTCGCGCAATATCAATCTGAATATCCCAATCATCAGCGCTGCCATGGACACGGTTACGGAGTCGCGCCTTGCGATAGCAATTTCGCAGCAAGGTGGACTCGGAATCATTCACCGCAATTTATCAATCGAGCAGCAGGCGGGAGAGGTCGATAAAGTGAAGCGCTCGGAGAGCGGAATGATCGTCGATCCAGTGACGATCTCGCCCGACGCCAAGATTTCCGACGCTCTCGATGTCATGCGGAAGTACAAAATCTCTGGCGTGCCCGTTACCAAGAATAAGAAGTTAGTGGGCATTCTCACCAACCGCGATCTGCGTTTCGAGACCCGCACGGACATTCCGGTTGCGAAGGTGATGACGAAAGAAAATCTGATCACCGTGCCGGTGGGAACCACGCTGGAAGAGGCCGAGCAGATTTTGCACAAACACCGCGTTGAGAAGCTGCTCGTCGTGGATGACAAGCAAACGCTCAAAGGTTTGATCACGGTCAAAGACATTCAGAAGAAGTTGAAATATCCGAATGCAGCTAAAGATGCGCAGGGGCGCTTGCGTGTCGGCGCAGCGATTGGAGCTACGGGAGATTATCTCGAGCGCGCACAGGAGATAGCGCGCTACAAAGTGGATGTGCTGGCGATCGACAGCGCGCACGGACACACCACGCGAGTGCTCGACGCCGTAAGGACAATCAAAAGCAAGCTGCCGGAAGTCGAATTGATGGCAGGGAACGTCGGCACCTTCGATGGCGCATGTTCACTGATCAAAGCAGGCGCTGACGCTATTAAGGTGGGCATAGGTCCAGGATCGATTTGCACCACGCGCATCGTTACCGGCGCCGGCGTGCCGCAGATTTACGCGATCGCCGAAGCATCGCGTGCGGCGAAGGATTCGGGTGTGCCAATCATCTCCGATGGGGGCATCAAGTACTCGGGGGACGTCACCAAAGCGATCGCTGCAGGTGCAAGTTCGGTAATGATCGGTTCGCTGTTCGCCGGAGTGGATGAGAGTCCCGGCGAAACCATTCTTTATCAGGGCCGCTCATTCAAGGCATACCGGGGCATGGGATCGCTGGCGGCGATGGCGCAGGGATCTAGCGAACGGTATTTTCAAAGTAATGATGACGACACTCCCGCCGCTGAAATGCCAGAAAACGGTAATCACAACCGGCTGGCAAAACTGGTTCCAGAAGGCATCGAAGGACGGGTGCCCTATCGTGGACCGCTGTCCAACATGGTTCTGCAACTTGTCGGCGGACTGCGCTCGGGAATGGGATACGTCGGATGCAGCACGATTCCCGAATTGCAACAAAAGGCGCGTTTTGTGCGCATCAGCGGCGCCGGCCTGCGCGAAAGCCATGTGCACGACGTGATCATCACGCGCGAAGCTCCGAATTACCGGCTGGAGTAAGGCGCCATTGAAGGTTTTTACGCGCAATTTTCGTTACTGGCTGCCGGTGCTGTTCTGGCTTGGCGTGATTGCTTACGAATCCTTCCGGCTGTCATCGAATGTGACTGGAAATTGGCTGTGGCATCTTTTCCGCATTCTAAATATCCATATTTCCCGGCCTGCATTCTCTGAGCTCCATCACTTCTTGCGCAAAGCCGGCCATGTGACCGGCTATGGCATTTTTTGCCTATTACTGTTTCGCGCCTGGTTTCATAGTGTGCAACCCTTCGATGTGCGGTCGACCCAAACGGAGACTGCGTCTGCCCAACAACTCAGAGGAGTTCACGTTCGCTGTGCTGCCCTCGCAATCGCCATGACGTTCATGACAGCCGTATTAGACGAGTGGCACCAGGCCTTTGACATCACGCGCACTTCGTCGCCGTGGGACGTAACGCTAGACGTAACCGGCGGCGTCACCTTTCTTGCATTTGCTCTTTTCGTCTTGAGACTCTGGCGGGATATGCCAAGACAATTGGATCCGGCGTCGGTCTAGCCGCAACTTCTCACGCGTGATCGTTATGGGAGCAGGCGCGGTCTAGAGCGGCTGCTTTTGGCCTTCCAATCGTCACCCAACTGCGGAATTCAGCCTTCGTAACTCTATTTTTGAGTCGCATCAAAGCAGAGGTTCCTATTTGGGGAACACCTCTCCCTGGTAGGGGACAAATTTAAGTTGGGGGTTTCTGCCGGGTAGGTGGGTCAACAGCGTAGTGCCAGCCAAGCAGCGGCGAAAATATTTTTCCAGGGATACGCATTCGAGTAACTCACCCACACCCGACGTGCACTCACT
>DATLKS010000557.1:0-10780 GCA_035538255.1 Terriglobales bacterium | reverse complement strand
CAAGCTGTGGTATGCTTTCTCTCCCAAAACGGTCCTCTCATTTGGATTTACCGGAATGATGCGGTAGCCCTTGCGTTGCATGTACTGCGACACGCCAAAGCTCGGACGCGTCGGATCAGAAGACAAGCCGACCACAGCGATCGTCTTGGAGTTCACAAGCAATTCGCCAATTTTGTCTGGTGAACTCACGCAGTCTTCTTCCTTGTTCCCTTTAACTGTGTTCCCTACTCCGCCTTGCCGCCCGGACTAGTACGCATTTTAAACAGCTTCTGCGCCATCTTGCGCAGGGTATCCGGAACGTTCTTATTCATCGACAGAGTTTTCAAATCGGGACCCATTAGATTCTTCACAAGCCCCAGTGAGAGATCGAGAGGGGTTCGCGGATTGTTGCAGAGATTGCGCACAACAACATAGTTCTTCAGAAACTTGTGATTGCGCGCGATATCGCGCAGGACGTTCTCGCGGACATTCTTCATGTTCGCGAAAGTCTCAATTTCCTGATCGCTTACCTTCGGGGAAGACAATACCGCTGAGGACACCAGCTTCGAAGCATCCCGAATCAGGATGCTGCGCTCTTCTCTGGTGCCCAGCATTGCGACCTTGATGCGCTCTCCTACTTTCATTCTCGCCAGCTTCTGCAACACTGAGAGACGTTCGTCATCTTCCTTGCTTTTGCCCTGTGCAGCTTCGAGCGCGGCAGCGGTAACCTCGCTGGCTTCTTCTCCACCGAGTTCGTCGGCGCCGCCCATCAACATGAACGGCTTGCCTTCGCGCTCCTCAGCCTGCAGTTCGGCTGCATGTTCCTTCAACCACTCGAGCACATGGACGTCGGTTACCGTTCCAAACTCTGCTGCGACATCTACTCCAAGCAACGAAAGTTTTTGCGTGATCCGCTGATGTTCTTCCGGGGTGAGAGTTGGATTACTCAACAGCTGTTTCAGAATCTTTGCTGATCCCATCGCGCGCTCGCTGGAAAGCAGCAGCTCCGCCGTTTCTCGCGTCGCGGTCTCTGCAATGGCCGACAGTATGTCTTCTGACACCGCTAGATTCTCGAACAGCACAGGCAATAGCTGGGGACGGCGATTCCGAGGAGCGAGAAAATAATGCAGTACTTCGCGCGGAGTATTGGGATCGGCCAGCGCCGCCAGCCATCCAGCGTCGTCAAAACCTGCCAGGGTCATGCGCGCCTGCTCGCCGAAGATCGCGTGATCACTGAGGAAAACTAGGATTTCCAGCATCTCCGACGGAGGCAGATCAAGCGCGCCCCGCGAGGCAGAACGCATCACGCCAGCGGGAACGGCCGACTGCCTCATCATTTCGATCAGCCGCGCCATTGAGAGTTACGAGGCATCGGCCTCGCGGCGCATGAGGAGATATCCGCGAATAAAGGGACCGAGATCGCCGTCTAGAACCCGGCTTGGATCGCCCACTTCCACTTTGGAACGATGATCCTTGACGAGCTGGTACGGCGCCAATACGTAGGAACGAATCTGCGAGCCGAAGTCGATGTCGAGCTTGGAATCTTCGAGCTTCTTCGTCTCCGCTCGTTTTTTCTCCAGCTCATATTCATAAAGTTTGGAACGCAGAATCTTCATCGCGCGATCGCGATTCTTGTGCTGCGACCGCTCATTCTGGCAGCTCACAACAATTCCGGTCGGAATGTGTGTAAGACGGACGGCCGAATCGGTGGTGTTAACGTGTTGGCCTCCGGCTCCACCGGAACGATACGTGTCGATTTTAAGATCGGTCTCTTTGATATCGATTTGAATCGATTCATCGATCTCGGGAGAAACAAACACGCTGGCAAAAGAAGTGTGCCGGCGCTTCGCCTGATCGAATGGAGAGATGCGGACCAGACGATGCACGCCGATCTCGCTGGTGAGCAAGCCAAAGGCATACTCACCATTCACGGTGAACGTCGCCGACTTGATACCTGCCTCTTCGCCGGATTGATAATCGTTCAGCACAGCTTCAAAGCCCTGGCGCTCAGCCCAGCGCAGGTACATGCGCATGAGCATCTCAGCCCAGTCCTGCGATTCCGTTCCACCCGCCCCTGGATGGATGGTGACAATCGCGTTGCGCGCATCGTTCTCGCCGGCAAGCAGAGTTTGAGTTTCCAGTTTTTCGACGACATCGCGCAGATTGCCGATCTCGCGCCGCAACTCCTTATCGACATTCTCGCCTTCGCGAGCGAGTTCAAAGTAGGCTTCGATATCCTGCGTTCGGCGCGACAGATCGCCTTCGTTCGCAAGAGCGGCTTCGATGCGCTTGCGCTCGCGCATCGCCTGCTGTGACAGTTCCTGATTCGCCCAGAATCCAGGATCAGAAGCCTTCTTTTCTACTTCGGCAAGCTGCTCGCGCAGACGCGGAGCGTCAAAGATACTCCCGCAGATCGTGGGCCTTGGCGCGTACGCCCGCGTATTCACGTTCGAGTTCTTCAACCATCATTTTGGGTTCCCCGGTCTGCATAGAAATTACTGGCTAATCCACTGTGGGACTCGTCCGCTGAGAGCGGCGATCAGTAGAGCCAACACCAAAATTATCGCACACGTGTGCGCAAACCAGTCCCCGTGGCGGGTGTAGAAGGTGGTTCCCGATTCGAAGCTGTAAGGAGCCTGGAGGGCAGTGCGCACGTATCGCGGCGCGGAGGCAACTACTTCGCCCAGCGGACTCACTGAAGTTGTGATTCCGTCATTAGTAGCCCGCAGCAGCCAGCGTCCATTCTCAATCGCGCGCATTCGGGCCATGTTCAGGTGCTGCCCAGGAGCGCCGTATCGGCCATACCAGCCGTCGTCAGAGATGTTTACGAATAACTGAGCGCCATTCTGCGCAAATCGCAGTACTTCGTCGGGGAAGATGGACTCATAGCAGATGAAGGTACCAACTCCGTGTCCGTCAACGGACAGCACATTGCGCTGATTGCCGCGCGAGAGATCGCCAATGTCGTGCGTCAATGACTGCGCAAAGGTCAACAGATGCCGAAATGGAACGAATTCCCCGAAGGGGACAAGATGAATTTTGTCGTAGCGCGCACCGAGGTTGCCGTCCGGCAAAATCAACTGCGCCGAATTGAAGATTTCGGAGTTCTCGGGCTTAGGCCCAGCCTGTACGCCCAGGCTGCCGGCGATCACGTGCGCATGCGAGTCCTGCGCCAGAGCGGCCATCCAATGCTGGAATTTAACGTCAGACGTATAGAAGGGTGCTGGAGCTTCAGGCCAGACGATCAATCTCGGATTCGAGGAAACAGGTGTTGCCGCCGCACCGTTGGTACTCAGTTGCACAAGTTGGGCAATAGTCTGGTCGAAATAGGCCGGCGTCCAGTTGCCCTCGAGAATTGGCAGGTTTACTTGGACCAGTTCGGCAACGTGATCCGGATGCATTGGAGGATACGGTACTGCCGTGCCCGATTCGAGAGCAATCGCACCCAGCACTCCGACAAGAGCGACGCTCAACCGGCGCTCACGCGGAAGCAGGAATCCCAGCGCAAGTACAGAATTGACCAGCGCAATAATCAAGGACAAGCCGTACACCCCGGTAAACGTCGCAATCCGTGTTAGCGGAACGTTGTTCACTTCGGCGTAGCCAAGCAGATCCCAGGGAAAACTGGTTATGTGTGCGCGCGCGAGTTCAACGACAACCCAGAGAACGGGCACTAATACCAGCGCGCGAGCATTCGCAAAAGCGCAGCTTCGAGTGGCCAGTCCAACCAGCAAGCCAAATAGCGCGTGGTACAACGCGATGTATAGGCAGAAGAGTACAAGAATGCCGGCCGCCACAGGCGACAACAGGTTTCCGTAAACATGCATGACGTGAAAGATCCAGTAGCAAGTGCCGCCGTACCAGATCACGCCAGACAAGTAGCCAAGCAGAACGCAGCGGATCAGCGTCGGAGAGTACCTGCGGTCGATCAGCGCGACCAGCAGCGGAGCCAATGCGATCCAGCAGAGAAAGTACAGACCCGGCGACGGGAAGCTCAGGATCTGCAGAATTGCGGACAGAAGTGCAAGCAGCCATCCAATTCGCGGAGATGGTCGCATGCTCGCAGTTTACAGGAACAGTTGCGTATCTCCGTGCAGTTCTCGCTCGAGAGCTCCGCAAAGTCCGCCAGAGCTTGATTTTGTCATCGAGCCCCAGCCAAGCTTGACGCGCTGGCAAGCGAGGAGCGGCCTTCTCGTGTAATGGCAACAACCAGCAATCCGGCAAGAAGCTGAACCGCAGCCACGTCGTGGTCGGCAAACGCGTTCTTTTCACGCGAAAAGACTTCAAGCACTCCAAGTACAGTGTTCAAATGCGATACCGGTGCAGCCATTATCGATTGCGTTCCCAGTTCTCGGCAGCGATTACGATCGACATAAGGATCGATGTCGGAAGAGTTGCAACGCCAGCTCATACCGGTGCGCGCACAGTCCGGAGAGGCCACGGCTGACATCGATTTCTATTCCCAAATCCGGAGATAAGCCGGCATGAGCATGGCAGACGAGCTTGCCTCGACGCGACAGCGCCAGCGCAGCGCCGTCAGCGCGAGTGATTGTGCACGCGCGCTCGACGATCCATCGCATCGCCGGCTGAAGCTGCGGCAACGCGTTCGGCAGAGTTCGGCAAGTCAGAGCGCGCCCTACTAACGCCTTGTCAGTCTCCAGCGACAAGGTCGAGCCCTCGGCGACAAATCCTGTGTGAACGTTTCTTTCCAGGATGTCTTCCACGACGCGATCGATTAGTTCGTCTCCAACGACACGTGCTCGCTCGTGTTCGCGAATGGATCCGCCTAATACTCGCGACAAACTCAGCAGCGCGGTGCTGCTGCACGCCAGGCATTTCGAACTGTTGTTATAGCTGATGAGTTCACAACTAACGCAAAATACAGTGCTCTGTAATTGCAGAAAAGTAACATCCGCGGCCTGAAGATGTGGCATTCCGAAGTGTGCGCCCCTTAGTTCCCCGACGAGGTAGAACTGATCTCTCGAAGATAAAGTGTGGGAGTACCAGTATGCGAGTGACAGCCATGGTTCATTGTGAAGAAAGCTTTCAGCTCGCAGCTCTCAGCTTGTGCATAGGCGCATAAGATTGATTGCCTTTCTGGTAATCCATGCTTGGCTATCCAAACACGGCCTTAGCTAAGCTGCACGACAATCATCACCTATCAATTTATCCGAGTGAGATGTCATCGATTAGGAATTAAGCTGGTAGCTGGTAGCTTCCTCCACCACATGTCCATCCACGCATCACAGCTTCGTCACGAGCTCACGGAGCATGCTGTCCGATACGCGCAGCAGAATCGCATTGCATTCCGCCGCAGTCATTCTGATTATGGCAGCGTGGTCTTCTCTCCTGACCCGAATCGAGTGGCTCACGGCAACTTCCATCCTGCAAGCTACCGTGCGATTCTCGAACGAAGCATCTGGCGTAAGCGGCTGGGAAAGGCGCTGACAGTTCCGGAACGACTGCAGAATCTCGAAGACGAACGACGCCTCTGCGAACTCGACTCATGCTGCAGTTCGGACGCACTGCTCATGAATATCTTCTGCCATCCTCGCGTTCGCAGCTTGCCGCAGGTACTGGGCATGCTGGGATTGCCAGAGCGCGCGCTTCCGATTTTTGGATGGCGCGCCCGTGTGCCACTTACGAATGCCAACTTCGACAGAACGGAAGTCGATATGAAGCTTGGCACTTTGCTGGTTGAATCGAAGCTGACCGAATCGTCATTCGAGTGCTGTCCTGCAGATCGCATGCACACATACCAGGATTTTCGCGACGTCTTCCGGCTCAATGAGTTGCCGCGTTCACGACGGCAGTATCGGTGCTATCAGTTGATACGCAACGTGCTCGCCGCGCACGCGCACAACGCGAGCTTCTGTCTGCTGACCGATGCTCGACGCGCAGACCTGATCGAAGACTGGTTCCAGGTGCTTTCTGCCGTTCGTCCTATGGAGTTGCGCGTGCGCTGCAAGCTGCTCACATGGCAGGAGCTCGCCGGGGCCTTGCCGGAGTCGCTGCGAAAGTTCCTGGCGCTGAAGTATGGCATTGGAGCCGGCGTTGATGCATACAGCTCCGCTGTGGGATATTGAGCATCGGAGTCTTCTCGCGGAATGTCAAATTCTTCGGTCGCAGTCAGGTTCGAGTATGCCAGCCAGAGAAAGATCCGGGAGCGCAACAAGCTGCACTATCGTTTTGCGCACTGGCCGATATGGATCGCAGTCTTCTATCTTGCGCCAGGCCCGTTTACTTTCGACTTGTTCGCGCACGGCGTTCATCCCTACATGGCGGCCTGGCTGGGGATTGTTATCGTCGGAACCGGCATTGCCGGTTTCTTCGGGCAGCTTCCGGGCGTCGAACCAAGGCCATACATCATTCGCTTTACCGAGGACCGCCCGAATCCGATTTACCGGCGCATCTGCTACACACTTGCGTGGAGTGAATTAATAACGTATGCAGTGCTGAACATTGCCGGGCTTCTGGGAGCGATCGTTACCGGCCACTGGCATCTGCAGGAGATTTACTCGCGCACCTACTTTCCCATGGCGGCGACCTTCTGGATACTGGGAGCCCTCGGCATGCTTCCGCGCGTGAAACGATCCACTGCAGGCGAAGGACACGAACGCCGCTACTTCTACGGAACCGTCTGGGCATGTGTGCTGGCGCAACCCGTTCTGGGACTACTCTGGTGGTGGCTACCGCGCGGTCGTGGATTCGATGTCATCCGTCTCTGTGGCTTTGCCGGTGTGCTGGCATTCATGGGCGGGCTCGCGGTTCGAGGATACTTGCCGCGCACGCGTCCCATTCTGCCCGGCGAACTTGCGGTTTCAGACTGAACTCTCACAGTGCTCTATCTCGCCGTCACCGCCACTGTTTTCGCGTTCGTTGTTGTGTGCGGCATTGCGTATCAGGCGCTCGGAGCCCGGTCCGACCTGATCCGCTTTCCCGCCCCCGGACGGCTCGTTAATGTGCACGGCCATCAACTACATCTCTATGAACTCGGCTCCGGTTCACCTACAGTCGTTCTCGAATCGGGAATCTCCGCCTCCTCGCTAAACTGGCGCACAGTGCAGTCGGAAATAGCGAAGTTCACGCGCGTCTGCAGCTACGACCGCGCTGGACTCGGCTGGAGCGAGCTGTGTAACCAGCCTTGCACTCCTAGGCTCCTGGCAAACCAGCTTCATTCTCTGCTGCATACCGCCGGTGCTCCGCCACCTTATCTGCTCGTCGGACACTCCTTTGGCGGGCTTATCGTGCGCGCGTTTGCTGCTCTGTTCCCGCAAGAAACCTCGGGAATCGTGCTGGTTGATGCGCTTGATCCGGCAGAGTGGAGTCCTCTTACCGACGAACAGCGGCGCACCGTAGCTCACGGAATACGCCTGGCAAGACGCGGCGCGTTGGCCGCTAGGCTCGGGGTAGCACGCCTGTTCCTGAATCTTCTCCTTGCCGGCAATCGCATTGTTCCGCGAGCCGCAGCCAAAGGTTGGAGTGGACGCGCGTCGCTCGTTACCGACCGCATCGCTGCGCAGGTTCAAAAGATGCCCGAAGAGACCTGGGCGCTTGTGGCCTCGCACTGGATGCAGCCAAAGTGCTTCGAAGGAATGGCGCGTCATTTCGAGTGCCTCGTCCAGAGCATCGCCGAGATGGAGCATGCTCCGACTCTCAACATCCCGGTCACTATGCTGGTTGGCACGCAAAACGATCATCCAACCGACCAGCAGGAGTACGCTAAACGAATCTCGACGAAGACAAAGTTGATCTTTGCTCGGAAGAGCGGACACTGGATCCAGCTCGATGAACCTGAGCTGGTAGCGAATTCAATTCGGGAAATGATAAACAATCGCACGTAAAGACGAACTGTGCGGATTCTCTGCGGAGTTGATTAGAAGCGGCGTTTCTCAGCTTCCGTGTAGTTGACTGAAGTATCACGTAGACGTCGGGCAAGGAGGACTGCTAGCGATTGGTAAAACCGTGCGCCGACATGCGGAAACATGCGAAATATCCGATGCAGCTCCGCGCAGTCGATCGCGTCCACTTCGATTTCGCTTTCCGCAGTTACGGTCGCACTGCAGAGACCGTTTTCGAGAAAGGCAATCTCGCCGCAGATCTGTCCTGGACCGATCTTTGCTAGGAGGATGCCGTTCGTCTCCACGCGCGCGGAGCCGCTACGCAGCAGATACAGCGTTCCACCGGCTGAGTCCTGACGGATCAGCACATCACCAGCGGCAAACTTCATCTGGCGGGCCCCAGCCTTGATCAAAACCCAATCATTGGGAGTAACCAGATTCAATGCGTTCGGGCTCGAGCTCTTTTCCTGACTTAGAACGGCCATGAGCGAAGAGTAGCTGCGGTCCTAGGGCTGGTCAATGTACTGAGGTAACGGCTCTGAAGGGCTGCAGTAATCACAGCTAGAGCGCTCCAGGCAACCGCTGACACGCCCGTCCAAGTCGCTCTATTTAAACAGGTAAGCGGCGAGATGGGCGCATCAACGGTGAACAAAGGGGTACAGCGAGCGGGTAAGCGAACGCCTAGCTGGCGAGAGCGTCAATGACGGCGGGAGCAGACGCAGGCAGAGGACATTCATACATGGCATGACGGTCCTTCGCCTCGTTGAGCAGTCGCTCGTCTTCTCCGCGAGCGCTCCAACGGCAATTAGGACAGAGCACGACAGTTTCACGTGTTTCCATGTTGCCCTCCAAGTTACTAATGTGCGCCCATTCCACAGAGATGTGAAATCGACATTTCTTATCACCGAAATCGGAAAAAGTTATCATCAGCAAATCGGGACCCTTGACCGGCCTCGGCAATTGAGAGCCGAGTTCACGGACTGAGACTTCTTCCTCCCTCCGCCACGGGCATGGAGTCTGCACGTTCCAAAAGACGTCGCAGTTGCTTCTTGGTGGTGATTGGGTTTCTGACTTGAAGCGACTGGCATCGCAGCCGCAAACCCTCTCGCGCCAGTGGTCTCTTTCTACAATGAGACGCTGCGGAGTGCAATGCGAATCGTGAGCCTCAGAACGGTGACCGCTTCATTCCTTTTCCGAAGTTTCAAGAAATGTTTCAAGAAGAGCCGTTGGCACGGCTGCGGGTAGATATCGAATTGTTATAATTCTCATCAGCGTCCCACTTAGACGCCTCCGACCTGCAAGGCATCTTCCAGATTGGCCAGGTAGCTCAGATGGTAGAGCGCAGCCCTGAAAAGGCTGGCGTCGGCGGTTCGATTCCGTCCCTGGCCACCATATTTTCAAGCACTTGGCAGTGCCCTTTCCGCCGTTTTGGTTCCATTTGGTTCCAATTGGTTCCAATTCACTGCACCAACTGCGATCCGTGGATCACTTGCGAGGCCTGCGTTTCGGCGGCGTGTTTCGCCGCCAAGCGCTGCTGAACCATCGCACTCATTTTGTTTATCGCGCGCTGCTGCGACTCAGGAACAAATTGCGCATAGATGTCCATCGTCGTCGCAATGCGCGAGTGCCGCATCTGCCCTTGTACATCTTTGGGATTTGCACCTGCCTCGATCAGCCAAGTCGCGTAAGAGGTCCGCAACGAGCGCCAGTTCACAAACTCGATGCCGAGCTTTCGCGCAGCAGGTTTAATGAACCGAACGAGCACGTTGTTGTCGCGCATCGGTTTCCCATCTTTGACCGATTGAAAAACGAGATCGTTCGGTCGGGTGGACTTCACAGCTTTGTAGCGCCGCTTTGCCCGTCCGGCTCTTACGATCACAGTCAAAGATTTCAACCGCTCAATGCGTTCGATTACCGACCGATCCACTCCAATTGTTGCGTTGCTGGAGTCGCTCTTGGGCTCTCCCCAATCACCACGGCAGTAGCGCTCATCAACTGTGATGGAATCGGCGTGCACATCTTCCCATCGCAATCCGATTAGCTCGCTCACGCGCAATCCGGAATAAACCGCCACGTACACCATCGTGGAGTACGGTTCTGGGATTTCGTTCACGAGCTGCTCAAACTGCTCTGGTGTGATGTGTGGTTTCGCCTTGCGCTTACCTCTCTTGCTAGTCGGCAGCCGCACCCCTTCCACAGGATTCTTCACCAGCAAACCGTATCCCACTGCAGAACGCAGAATGCTCGACAGAACATCTCGGATTTTGTCCTTCGATTCCTGGCCGAGCATTGAGAGAGTTGTGCCGGAGAAGTATCTCTGGATTTCGAGTGTGGTGAGATCACGCAAGCACGAGTTCGCGAAAGTGGGATACAGGTAATTGCGTATCACTCCTTCGTATCGCTCGCGCGTGCTTGAGGCCATGAGTGGCATCACCACTGGTTTGTACGTGCTCTCCACGTACGATTGAAAGTTTGTCGCCGAACCGATCGTTTCAAGTCCCTGGTTGAGCGGCCTGAGACGTTCGGCAGCGACCTTCAGCGCTTCCCGCTCGCGCATGCTTGCGGGAGCTAGTTTGATTCGTTCTCGTTTCCGCGTGTGTTTTCCTGCGATGAAGTGGTCCTTCCAAACCAGAAGTGTCCACCACTCACCACGTCGAACAGGTCGCGGGTCTTGAAATCTCCTGCGTGCCATCCGTTCGAAATCTCCTTTGGATGGCTCGCCGGAATTCGCCTCGACCCGAACAATAGCACAACTCGATTGCTGCAGATTGCATTCGCTTTCCTTCTTCATCAGCTCGCCTACTCTTTCGTGAGAATTGGCGTGGGTTTGCTTGATGTGGACCAGCGCCTGTGTTGTGTTCTGCTCCTTTGGATTGCATCGCAAGATTGCGAAAGTGACAGAAGTGACAAATGCGAATCCCGTTTGTCACTTTTGTCTTTTTTTGGGTACGCCGACTTCC
>DATLKS010000556.1:0-2217 GCA_035538255.1 Terriglobales bacterium | reverse complement strand
CCGGAGATATTCCATGAATGCTTCTCGGCTGTAAAAGTCTCCGATTGCAGTAAAGAGCACCACGCGCGGCTCGAGACAATCTAAGAAAACCTGCTCCTCACCACTATTGAACGCCTGTGCGCAGAGAGCCAATCTCTGATCGAGTTCCGCCACACGCGATTGCGCACTCTCAGGGTCCGCCGGCAGGCGGGCCACGTGACCTTTCAAGTCCACCACCGCACCCAACCTGCCCAGCAGATCGATTCCCAATATTCCATCAACGGCACGACCGCATGCGCGTCCAATGGCCGAGAGATCGACTGCCGATAACCTCAGGTTCTGCAAATGATGCTCGCCGATGACAAAATCGCTGATGGTAACCTTTTGCCCCTGGGCACTGTATGTCCCATTCCAGGATGTAACCGAGATTCTCTGCGCGTCTCCATATGAAAAGGACCCAAGATTCAGCGTCGAGGTGGCAGCAGTGTCGAGGAGGAACGAAAATTTCATTCCACCAATACCGACCTGCACCATGGGCAAGCCATCGCAGTCCATCAGTGGAACATCTTCAGCGAAACTTTCCCTCACCACCCCAGCCAGCAGAAGCACGAAGATGAGACCGTAACGCATGACGAACCTGGTCGTGAAGTATAGCATATAAAAACGAACGTTCGTGCTATTATTTTTCGAGGCGCTACACTCGTTTCATGAAGCACACCAAGTCCGGGGCAACCGGCCGTCGTCCCAAAGGTGAGCAGACCCGCGACAGCATTCTGCGGTTCGCCGTGGATCTGGCTTCACTCGAAGGTCTCGAGGGGCTCACGATCGGCCGGCTTGCGCAAGAGTTGAAGATGAGCAAGAGTGGTTTGTTCGCGCACTTTGGCTCCAAGCAGGACTTGCAGCTAGCCACGGTGGAAATGGCGGGAGAGATCTTCAAGGAGTGGGTAGTGCGTCCCGCGCTGGCTCGATCTCCGGGAATGCCCCGCCTTTGGGAGCTTCTGGAGCGATGGCTCAGTCATGTGGAAGACAAGGTGTTCGCTGGCGGATGTTTCTTCACGGCCGCATCGTTCGAGTTTGACAGCCGTCCGGGCCCCGTTCGCACTGCGATTGTTCAAGCCATGCGGCAGTGGCTGTCGACGTTGACTCGCGCCATCGAGCAAGCCCAGAAGGCGGGGCACCTCAACCCGAATCTGGATCCCGCCCGGTTTGCGTTGGAGATCTATTCCATGGCCGTGGGGGCACATTGGGCGTCTGGACTGCTGGGCCAACGCAACGCCTTAAAGAATGCCCGCGAAACAATACTCGCCCGCCTGGGCTCCGAAGGTCAATCGGCCGGCAATGGAGGGCCCCTTCTGTCTCGTAAGGGCGAGAGTGTCTAAGCAAGTCATGGGTCACGTCTTCAATTCAGGTCTTCAGTGAAGACCCGGGAATTTAAGCGGATACAGGCTACTTGGAAACAAGTGCTCGGGGGGGCAGACGACTAAAGCTTTTGTAGTTTGCCGGTTTTTCTCCGCCCACGACGGTCAGGCCAGTAACCTGCTGCCGGCGACGACCTTATCGCCTTCTTTCTGCCCGCATTCTGCGGATCAATCCTTCGGTCGCATAAAGATTTTGCTAACATTAGTGACTATCTTGTTAGAGTGACTCTCATTTGTCACAGTGACTTCTGCATCATTACCGTATTGTCCCTATCTGAAAGGAAGGACGGATGGTTGTGGCACACGTCACACGGAGCGGAACTGCAGAGGCAACGAGCGAAAGGCCCCGGGTCGGGCTTCGCGAGCGCAAGAAGGCTCGCTTGCGGCAGCAAATTATCGATACCTCCATCAGGCTGTTTCGCAAGTATGGCTACGAAAGCACTCGGATTGATGACATCGCGCAAGCGCTGGAAATCAGCCAGCCCACCTTCTTCCGCTACTTTCCCAGCAAAGATGCTGTCTTGCGCCAGGTGGGAGAACGCGGATATGCGTGCATCCGTGAGAGGCTGCACTCGGAACTGTCAAACGAGGCCATAACCGGCGAGCGCCTTCGGCGCCTATACCTGAGCATGGCGCGCGAGGTAGAAGCCGATCGGCAACTATGGCAAGCCGTCGTCTTGTCGGGTGCCATGGATCCGGTGCGATCGGCTGATCTGCGCGAGCCAGAGGAAGCTGCCGCCAGGCTGCTGTGTGAAATTCTGACCCAGGGACAGAAGCGTAACGAAGTGACACGCGACTTTCCAGTCCTGCATATGGCGCA
>DATLKS010000555.1:0-2594 GCA_035538255.1 Terriglobales bacterium | reverse complement strand
GTGAACGCGGGAACCATCCATCCGGAGACCAGATTTCCCAGTGGCATGCCGCCACGAAAGGCGCAGTTGTAGACGCTCATCACACGTCCGCGCATTTCGTCGGGGGTGATGAGCTGGACCAGCGAACTCACGCTGGCAAAGACCGCCATCAGCGAGAATCCGAAAACCACTAAAAGGGCACAACTGAGGAGCAATGACTTGGAAACGGCGAAAGCAGAAATGGTCGCCCCCAGGCAAAGCAGCATGACAAGTGACCGGCGTCCTTTGCCCGACGCGTTGCCGAGGCTGGCGATGGCCAGCGATCCGCAGATAGAGCCCACGCCCATGAGCGAAAGCAGATCGCCGTAAATTCGCGGGCCGGCGTGGAAGATGTCGTTTACATAAACGGGAATATAGGTCCGCAAAGGCATGCTCAGAGCGGTCATGCAAAAGGCCAGCACGATCAACGCTGTCATGGACTCATGTGTACGCACGAACTTGATGCCGAGCTTCAGGCTGGTGAGCACCGACTCCTTCGCGCCCTTAGGCACGAATCGGCTGGAGATCATAAGCAGAGCGATGATAGGTGCGATGAACGAAATGGCATTCAAGCCGAAACACCAGGTCTCACCAATGCGCGCCAGCGCCTGTCCAGCCAGCGCCGGCCCGATGGTCACCGCCATGTTGAACTGAATGGAATTCAGCGCGATGGCATTGGGCATGTCTTCCCGGTTGACCAAAGTGGGAATCAGCGCCTGGTAAGCGGGGCCTCCGAATGCCTGCGCGAATCCAGAGACAAATGAGAGGCACAGAATGTGCCAAATGTGGACGGCGCCAGTGGCTACTAGAATCGCCAACAATCCCGAACTTGCGAGCTGCACGTATTGCGAGCCGAGGAGAATCCGCCTTCTTTCCACGCGATCGGCAACCACGCCCCCGATCAGAGAAAAAAGAAAGATGGGAATTCCGCCGAGAAACTGATCGAGGGCGAGCAGAAATGCGGAATGGCTGAGGCGATAGATGAGCCAGCTCTGGGCTACGATCTGCATCCAGGTGCCGATACTGGAAATGCAGGCTCCAAACCACATCAGGCGGAAATCGCGGTAAGCAAACGCTTTGAAAACGCGCGTCAGGATGGACGGCTTAACTGCTATCACCGGCCCAGGTGCATCAACTTCAGTAGGCAAGAGTCCTCGTCCCTCGTTCAGCTTACACTTTGACGCTCACCTCAGCGAACTGTAACCCGGTAGGGATGAGTGGGTGAATTCTGCGCTTGTCTCCTGCCCACGCTACTGGCATCTCTGCTTCCCTTGCATTGCAATTAACCCAGCTTGCGCGCGATCAGCTCGTTGACCAATGCAGGATTGGCTTGCCCTTTAGACGCCTTCATTACCTGCCCGACGAAAAAGCCGGCGACTGTCTTCTTGCCCGCACGGTACTGTTCGACCTGTTGCGGATTGGCGGCGATTACTTCGTTGATCATCTTCTCAATCGCTGCGGTATCGGTAATCTGCTGCGGCTTCTCCTGCTCGTAGACAGCCGGAAAATCCTGATTGCGCTCGAAAGCGAGGTCGAAGAGGTCTTTGAGCATCTTTCCCGAAATGGTTCCGCTCTCGACCAAGTCAGCGGACATGGCGATACCTTTCATACTGATCGGCGATTGTTCGATCTCGAGCGCGCGCGCCTTGAGCCGTCCCATAATCTCGCTCTGAACCAGATTGGCAACGCGCTTCGGATTCTTTGCCGAACGCGCGGCTTCTTCGAATTGATCGGCGAGCGTGCGCGAGGAGGTCAGCACGCCGGCATCGTAGGGAGTGATGCCGTACTCCGAAATCATGCGCTGGCGACGGGTCTCCGGCAACTCGGGCAAAGATGCGCGGATTTCCTGCTGCCAGTTCGCATCAACGACCAACGGCAGCAAGTCCGGTTCGGGAAAATAGCGGTAGTCGTGCGCCTCTTCCTTTGATCGCATGCTGTAGGTTTTGCCCTCATTGGCGTTGTAGAGCCGCGTCTCCTGAATGACCTTCGCTCCAGATTCGACGATCTCAATGTGCCGTTCGATTTCGTATTCCAGCGCATCGCGAATGAAGCGAAAGGAATTTACGTTCTTCACTTCCGCCTTTGTGCCGAACTTCTGCTCCCCGCGCGGACGCACACTCACGTTGGCGTCGCACCGCAACGACCCTTCTTCCATGTTGCAGTCGCTTACGCCGGTATAGAGGATGATCTCCTTGAGACGAGTGAGGTATTCGTAGGCTTCGTCCGGCGATCGCATGTCCGGCTCGCTGACGATCTCAATTAAGGGAACGCCGGAGCGATTCAGGTCGATATAGGTGAAGTGCGCCGAATCGGGAAGTCCGTCGTGCAGGCTTTTGCCCGCATCTTCCTCGAGATGCAGACGGGTGATTCCGATTCGCTTTGTCGTCCCATTCCCTGCCGGCACATCGATGTACCCATGCTCCGCAATGGGTTTGTCGTACTGCGAGATCTGATAGCCCTTGGGCAGATCAGGATAGAAGTAGTTTTTGCGCGCGAAGATCGACGTCTCGCGAATCTGGCAATTCAGCGACATGGCTGCGCGTACCGCATATTCCACAGCTTTACGGTTCAAAACG
>DATLKS010000554.1:0-5222 GCA_035538255.1 Terriglobales bacterium | reverse complement strand
CAGCGGTTGCCAATGCGTTTGCCCAAGCCGGGCTCACCATTTCCCCCATGATTTCCTTGTCGTTGACGAGCATGAAAAGAAACACTAGCGCAGGAGGCATTGCCAAGACTGCTACGACATTCACAATCAGCACAACATAAACCAAAGGCAGTCCGGGAATGAGAACGATGCCAGCTGCCACAGCCGCGCACAAAAACAACACTGAATAAAAAGCCTTACCTTCAGGAATGGGCAAGTTCAAACTATGGGGCCGCCTGGCTACCTCTCCGAAAGCATATGCCGATGAGGTCGAAATGGTGATCGAAGCAACCATTCCCGCCTCGATGATTCCGAGCGCAAATAGCGATGCCCCAAATCTGCCAATTAGAGGCTGAAGCGCCTGCGCAAATTCAGCGGCTTGGAAATTTTCCGCTCTCATGCCATACAAGAAAAGCGGCGCTGTAGCGAGCACCGTGGCGATCGCGGCGACTGCCGCCAGAACGGCGCCCAGCACGGTGTCGAATCGTCCCGCAGGAACGTCCATCTTAGTGAGCCCCTTATCTACAGTCGCGCTCTGCTGAAAGAACAGCATCCAGGGCGTCACCGTGGCTCCGATGTCGGCGAGCACGATCAGCAACGTATCTTTCGTTAGCCCTCCGGGCAGGGGCGCCCACGTCAACATGGCATGTCCAACCGCATGCCAGTTGGGATGAGCAAAGAGAGCTACAGGCACGAAGACCAGGTTCAACACGGCAAGCGACAGTGTTACTCGTTCCCAAGTCCAATATCGGTGCGTCATCAGGGCCAGATAGAGCAGAAGAAGCGCACTGCTCACAGCCGCCCACGGCGGTACTCCGAAAAAGCCAAGTCCGGCGCGAATGGCGATAAATTCGGTAATCAGCGTAAGAAAGTTCCCAATACCCAGGTCGATCATTGAGAACCAGCCCCAAAAAGGTCCAAATCGCTCGAAGATCAGTTCCGCGTGACCGCGATGCGTGGCAGCGCCGAGCCGGACAGTCATTTCCTGTACTACGATCGCCATCGCGAATGTGAGGACGATGAACGGAAGGAAGAAGCCGATGCCGAAACGAGCGCCCGTCGCCACGTATGAAAGCATACTCGGTCCGTCATTCTCGCCGAGCATGACCAGTACTCCTGGACCGGTCAGTAGCCATAGGAGTCGCAACCTGGAAAACAGCCCGGCATGGGAGCGCGCATCAAGCACACGCGCTCGATCGTGTGCTCGGTCGACGTCCTCGTGTGTGATTACAACCTCGCCGGAGTAGTTCGCGAGCATTGTGGGATCAGTCTTCAATCTTTCGACCATCCTTGAAGTCGGCACAAGCGCACACTGCCGTCCCGTAGTGCCAGCCTTAAGTAGCTCACAACAAGCAGGTCAGTATAAAGCAGCAGTGTTAATTGTGGTAAACAGATCAGTGGCAATTAGACTTTAGCCACCCAGATCTTTTCCGCCGCGGGAGAACCGAGGCGAATATGTCTGGGCCCAACTCCAAGCGACACTGTGCCGTCATAATTGCGTGCTTCGATGAACAGCTTAGCGTCAGGACGAATGCCCTCGCTTTCAAAGAATTCGAGCAGTTTGCGGTCGCGCTCGTAGACACTTACTACGCGATACCGCGCCCCGGGCTGAGCCTCACTCAATAGACGGTGCCCCTTCTTACGGCGTTCCACCGGACTGCTCAGCGCCAGACCATTGCCATGCGGGCAAATGTCTTTCTTACCTAATTTTTCAACGAGCTTGCGTTCAAAGGCGGGAGAGACCGCGTGTTCAAGGCGCTCGGCCTCGTCGTGCACTTCATACCAGGCCATTCCAAAGACTTCGGCCAGCATGCGCTCGATCAGGTGATGGCGCAAAATTGTCTGCTCGGCGATCTCGCGTCCCTGTCGCGTAAGCTGGATGTGCCCGTCATCCTTCACAGTCGCAAGACCATCTTTTGTCAGGCGCTTCAGAGCGAAGGTCACCGCAGGCCTAGTCACCGAGAGCCAGTGGGATAGCGTTGCCGCAATGACGGTTTGTCCCTCAGCTTCAGCCTCCGCTATCGCCTTGAGGTAGTTCTCCTTAGAGATGGTTATCATGGAATTTGTAAATGAGCCTACCACCATGGTTCCCTCCCGTTATTCGGATTGAGCTCGATCGGTGTAGGCCGCTCCTGTCGGTTACCGGGCAATTGCCTTAATATTGTGCTTATGACGATTGCACGAATTGCTGCCGCCCTGTGGCTGCTGATTGCCGGAATTGCTGTGGCGCAGCAAGCGCCCCCAACACAAGATCGGATCTCTGCCCGGCTGCGCGAACTTTATCCCAGCAACTCCGACGCGAAGAAAGAGATCGCGCAGGCGCTCCAGGCCGCCACTAAAGACCATAAGCGCGTGCTGCTCGTGTTCGGCGCTAACTGGTGCTTCGATTGTTTCGCCTTGGACTATCGCTTTCACCAACCGGAGATTGAATCTCACGTCGAGAACAACTATCACGTGGTTCACGTCGACATTGGGCGCAATGACAAGAACACAGATCTCGTCCAGAAGTACAAGATTCCAATCGAGAAGGGTATTCCTTCCCTCGCGGTGCTCGACAGGGCGGGTCATCTGCTCTACACCACAGGAGAGTTCGAGTCGGCTAGAACAATCGATCCACAAGTGATCGTCAAATTTCTGGAGACTTGGAAGCCAACTGCTTAGGAGGTTGGGAACAACGATGAGCAGCTGGGCTTCAGCGAGCTTAGCTAGTTGCTAACTGCTAATTGCTCTTCTCTCTGTGTCACACTGGAATGAATGATTCGCAGCCTCACTCTCGTCCGTCAGACGACCAAGGAAAAATTCGATAAGCTCTCGGCTTTGCTGCGCGCCCTTGGATTTGAGGATGGCGCAGGCTGGAGCGACGAGCACAGCCGCGGTGCGCCATTCCTGGCTCCTGTCGGCAGCCTGGAACTAATCGATGGCCGGGTTCCGGCAGAACCTGACATCCTCATCGAGGTCTCAGATCTCGATATCGCGCATGGAGTTGCAAAGAAATATCTGCGCGATTCCGATGTAGATATCGGCGAGATTGCTGAGACTCATTGGGAGTCGCGCGTCTTTGTTCTTCAGCTCGACAGGAATTTACGCGTAGGTTTCTGGGCATTTAACGATCCCAAGAAATCGCAGCCCAAGGTCGTGGAAGGCGATCTGAATGCCAGCGGCATGCGTTTTGGGATTGTAGTCAGCCGATGGAACTCGTTTATCACCGAGCGCCTGCTGCAAGGCGCGGTTGATTGCCTCCGGCGTAGTGGCGCCAAATCTTGTGACATTCAGATCGTTCGCGTGCCCGGCTCCTTCGAAATTCCCGCTGCGGCTCGCCTGCTGGCCGAATCCGGCACAGTCGATGCCGTGATTACGCTGGGATGTCTCATTCGCGGAGAGACTACGCATTACGAGCACATCGCCACCGAGGTCACGCGCGGGATCGGAGAATCGGCGCAAGCAACTGGAGTTCCCCACAGCTACGGAGTGCTCACCTGCGAAAATCTGGAGCAGGCCATCGATCGCGCCGGCCTCAAGAGCGGCAACAAAGGATGGGAAGCGGCCATCACCGCCATCGAGATGGTCTCGCTCAAAGGCAAACTTAAACGTGGAGCTTCCGATGGCCGTTAAGGTGGGCAAGCGACGGAAATCACGCGAGCTCGCTCTGCAAATGCTCTTTCAGTCCGATATGGGAAAGCAGAACAGCGATCACGTGCGGAAAACCTTCTGGGCTGAACGCTCCGACGTGGATGAGGCCACGCGCGGTTTCGCCGAAGATCTCTTCCGCGTAGCCTGTGATCGGACCAAAGAAATCGACGACCTCATCCAGAGGCACGCTGAGCACTGGCGCATGGAGCGCATGCCGGCAGTGGATCGCAGCTTGCTCCGTCTGGGCGTTGCCGAGTTTCTGGGTTTTCCTCACACTCCTCGCGCCATCGTAATCAACGAAGCCCTCGACATCGCGCACCGCTACTCCAGTCCGGAATCGATCCAGTTCATTAACGGCGTGCTGGACTCGGTCGGCAAAGAGCTGAACGTACATTAGGACCTGCTATCAGTTCTAAGCCTTCCTGAATTTGTTACCCAACGTGCTGCTGTTGCGCAACGGATCTGTTTTTATTCGTAGCCGCCGCAGGTCGCTTTGCATTGAGCTGACGGGCCGACGTCTTCATAAATCCGCTTTCAGGGATGAATTCCCTGCAAATACCGCTCCGCTTCCTCAAGTGATTTCTCTAGTTCCTGATCTGAGCTAAGCGTCAGCCTTGGTTCAGTGAGCGGCTCACGCTCAAAGTCTCGCTTTTTCATGAAATAGAGCTCCGCGGTGCGATTTGCTGCCAGATGGCTGCCGGACTCCAGATCGCGACGGATCCGCGCCAGAGCGATCTCTTCCTTGGCGATGCACTCGATGATGGCCAGCTGAGTTCCGATTTCGGACGCGGCTATGCGGACTCGGTGGCGCTGATACTCGCGTGAAAACGGACGACCATCGAGGAACACGCGCAACTCCGGCTTTCGTTTGAGTAGATAACTGGCCGTCTCCAGCATGACATGCTGGCAGAAATCGTCCTGTTCTACGGAGTAATCGATTTGGGAGGGTCCGAACAGAGCCGGGCGGATCACGTCCTTATCGAGAACAAAGCCGCCGCAGCGCTCAGCCAAGGCACGGGAGAGAGTGCTTTTCCCAGTCCCAGGCAGCCCAACCATCAGGATCAACATGCCCAAAGCTTAATGCAAGGAGTCGGCGAGCTTCGTCGAAGCGGTTTTGTTCTTTAGTGGTCCGAAATACCCCAGGTGAGTCTGCTACCAGTGACAACACGGGGAGAGAGAAGCCACTTTCCGGGCAAAAGTCAGGCGAATAGCGCTTGCAGTTGTGGCAGTGACATCGAGGAAAAGTCCGGAACGACTCGATCGGCGCCGGCTTCAAGCAGATCGCCTGCACGTGCAGACTCTGCGACACCGAGGCACTTGATGCCAGCTGCCTTCGCCGCTTTCACGCCAGAGACAGCGTCCTCACAGACTAAAAGATCGCTGTAGCTGGCCCCGAGTTGATCCGCAGCCTTACAAAAGATCTCAGGGTGAGGTTTGCCCTGTCGGACGTCATCAGCGGTCACGATAGCTTCAAATCGATCGTGAATTTGGAGTTGGCTCAGTATGTAAAGAACGCGACTCCGACTCCCACAGGAAGCGAGGGCGAAGCCAATTCCTGCTTCAGTAAGTTCTTC